>JBIPPG010000155.1:0-6305 GCA_044368545.1 Chitinophagales bacterium
CGTGGTATAATGTTTGGTGTGAGTCTATTACATCCGAAATAATGGCTCGGCTCAAAGGTTCTTTTCGTCAAGATGAATCTAAATTTACCAATCCAATAGCTGTGGGCGATATAGTAGCATTGACTTATGAAAATGGCGATTATATAATTGACCAAATTAAAGAACGTAGAAATTATATCGTACGCCAATCGCCAAAACATAGACTCGCAAAACATATTATTGCTAGCAATCTAGACCAAGCAGCCCTGATAGTGAGTATCAATAAACCTAGAACTTCTTCGGGTTTTATCGATAGATTTATCACTACCGCCGAAGCGTACAATATTCCTATCGTATTGATTATCAATAAAATTGATTTGTACAAATCGGAAAAAGACAACGCTATTCTAAAAGAATGGATGCAAACCTATACAAATCTTGGATACAAAGTAATAGCTACTTCGGCTGAAGAAAAAGTAGGATTGGATGAGTTGAATAATGCGCTAGAGGGTAAGCAAACTCTCTTCTCGGGGCACTCTGGAGTAGGCAAATCGAGCCTTCTCAATGCCATTGACCCCAGTTTGAATTTACGAACCAATGTGATATCGAAAGTGCATGAAAAAGGAATGCACACCACTACGTATGCCGAAATGTTTTTTTCGAAAGAACTCAATGCCAATTTTATAGATACGCCTGGTATCAAGGAATTTGGAGTTTTGGCAATAGAAAAACATGAACTAAAATATTATTTTAGAGAAATGGCCGCCTTGCTCAATCAATGCAAATTTGATGATTGTCTTCATATCAACGAACCTCAATGCAAAGTGATGGAGCTGTGGAATGAAGACAAAATAGCGGACTTTCGATATCAAAACTATCGAAATATTTTGGATGATATTATCTCCCAAAACGATAGCTGGGAACGTAAATAGTTAAAAACTTAATCATTAACAATGAAAGCGGTATTACAAAGAGTCACACACGCAAAAGTAAACGTAAATGGAGAGTTAGTAGGTAAAATTGACAAAGGGCTCTTAGTTTTTTTAGGTATTGCAAATGATGATAACCAGTCAGATTCGGATTATTTAATTAGAAAAATAATTAATTTAAGGATTTTTAACGATAGCGATTTTAAAATGAATTTATCGTTAAAAGATGTCAACGGCGAACTTTTAGTCATTAGCCAATTTACGCTCTATGCCGACACACAAAAAGGGAATAGACCATCCTATACTGCTGCTGCTCAGCCCATTGTAGCCAAAGAGATATATAATTCATTTCTTTCAAAACTAGAAATGGAATTTGGAAAAAAAGTTGAAGCAGGCATTTTTGGTGCCGATATGAAAGTAGAATTGCTCAATGATGGCCCCGTAACCATTATTATTGATAGCAAGAATTAATTAAAAAAATTATTTTTACGATTTAAATATTATTTGTGAGACCTTTATATATTTTTATTTTGACATGGATGTCTATGACATCTTTTGGTCAAGATGCATTGAAAGATACTTTTGATTTAGAGAAAAATTGCCAATTTTCACCTGCTACAAAAAAGGCATGGACTTACCACCATGGATTGAATGCAACATTTCTTTATCTTCCCAATTCTTGGCTAGAACAGACCGTGAGTGCGCCTATGCTTTATTATAGAGCTAGTTTTTATCTTCCCTACAAAATGGTAGCTCATGCTGATATAAAAACCATTGGAGTTGCCAATGAAATAAGAATTGGAGCTGGTTTTCATCATACTATTCATAAAAAATGGCATGCAGCTTTGGGGTATCAATTAGGATATAACTTTGGTTTTCTTAATGATTTTGGATACAACAACGATATCAAAGTTATTCAACATCATCCCTTTGTAAATATAGGTTATTCCATAAAAGATATTGCTTTTACCTTTAATGCAAAAATAGATTTGATTAGCAAAATCTATTATTCGGCAGGAGATGTAGAAAATTCGTTTAACACAAAAACTATAAATGGATACACGTTTGGATTGATGATGGAACAACGAATTTTTAAAAACAAAACATTTGCACTTGGATTTAATGCTAATATTATGCAGTTTCATATTTTAGGCTGGCCAGCTTTTAACACCATTAGACAAAAATTTTTCATTCCCGAATTTACATTTGGATTTAAATTATAATACTATGAAATTGAATCAAATTATCTTTATTATCGGATTACTCCTACTATCAGCATGTACCAAAGATACAATTTCTACTGGCGTTTCTTTGGATCAAACCATTTTGAACAATACACAACCTATTCCTAATCAATACAAATCATTAATGGAAGGTGTTTTTACGCTTTCTTCAGGAAATCCAAAACTAGGCAGCTCATTTGTAGGAGTTTGGAAACGGAATAATTTTTGTTTTTTTAGCAATAAAAATGGAACGTATATCTATTTTGAAGCAGGGTTCAACCCCACAGATTCTTCCATTATTCTATCAGGAGTATGGCGAAGCGCTTTATTAGAAGATGAACCCGAAAAGGTAAAAGCGATTATATCAAAAGAAGAATTATCCAAAATTGTAAGCTCTAGCAATAATTCGTATACAATATCATGCAACATAATCCAAAACAATGGCAATGAAATTCCATTTACACTGCTATGGCTTCGTCCTTTTTCAAATAAGGTAAAGAATTCAGACTTTCACATACTGGCTCATAGAGGAGGCGGAAGGAATGCTGACAATAATCCGTATTCCGAGAATTCGCTTAAAATGTTTATGTATGCCGAAAAAATGGGTGCAAATGGGCTAGAAATCGATATTCAATTAACAAAAGACAATGTTCCTGTAATTTATCACGACGCCGATATTAATATCCGTTTGACGCAAAAAAGTCCATTAGTGGGTGCTATTTCGGATTATAATTATACTTTTTTGAAGAATAATATCAAGCTCCTTGACGGTCAAGAAATTCCTACACTGGAAGAAAGTTTAAATATCATTATTGATTCTACCGAAATAAAATCAATATGGCTGGATGTAAAAGTAGGCGGCGCCGTATTTCAAAAAATGAAGCCCGTAATAATGAATAGTATTGCACGAGCTAGAGCCAAAAACAGGAAAATTCAAATTTTCTTTGGAATACCCAATGATGAGGTAAAACAAGCTGTTTTGGCATTGCCAAACTATACCGACATTCCCACGCTCTGCGAATTAGGCATTAATGAAGCAAAAGCATTAAACTCCAAAGCAAACGCACCCCGATGGACCTTGGGAACATTATTAGAAGAAATGGCACAAGCAAAAGCCGCAGGCATTTTGGCTTTCACTTGGACATTGGATGGACAATCTGCAATAAAAGAATATCTAAACAAAGGTGCATTTGATGGGATCCTTACAAATTACCCTTCCATTTTGGCTTATGAATTTTACATACAAGAATAAACTTATTATGAATCGTATATTTATCATTATTTTCGTCTTGTTAGCTTTGCAAATACAAGCACAAGAAAACTCCAAGATACCCTTTTCTTTTCATGCTGGCGTAGCACCCAATTATTACTTCAATAATATTTCTACTTTTAGAGAAAATGTAGATCCTGTCAATTATGGATTTCAAGGAAGGATATTGTGGAATTCAAAATATAGAATTTCGCTAGGATTGGATGTATCGCCACAAAAATTGTATCAAGTAAATGATTTTCCTCAAGACCCCAGCTATTATATTGATTTATGGGCGATTCCAATTCATTTTTTTATAGCAATGAAAATCACTCCAAAATTTTATGCTTATGGTGGATTTGGGCCATCTTTGCTTATCAATAATGCTTCAAACTCAACATCAAGTTTACAATCAAACTCTTTTTCGGTTTCAGATGCGCAATTTGGATTGGGTTATAAAGTATTTAGCTACAAAAAACTAGATTTTTCCATAGAGGCTAAATATTTCATATCCACAAAAAATGAAGATATGAATATTTCCTTTCCTCTTATGGTTTCTTATAAGCTTTAAGCTAAAAGATTGTTCCAGCTCGTTTTTTCACGAACTACATTCAATATATTATCTATAGATATTCGCTCTTGATTCATACTATCTCTATCTCGAATAGTAGCGGTATTGTCCTCCAATGATTGATGATCAATTGTAATACAATACGGCGTTCCCAGTGCATCTTGACGACGATAACGCTTACCTATACTGTCTTTTTCATCGTAAAATGCGTATGTTTCAAATTTCAATTTATCAAATAATTCTCTTGCTTTTTCGGGCAAGCCATCTTTTTTCACCAATGGTAAAATAGCTACTTTATTAGGCGCTAAAGTTGGATGAATTTTCAAGACGGTTCGCTCTTCGCCATTTTCTAACACTTCTTTTTGTAGCGCGCTGCTCATAATAGCTAAGAACATTCTGTCCAAACCTATTGAAGTTTCAATTACATAAGGAATATAACTTTGATTGAGCTCAGGATCAAAATATTGGAGTTTTTTTCCGCTCAACTCTTGATGTTGTTTCAAATCAAAATCGGTACGGCTATGAATTCCCTCCAACTCTTTGAATCCAAAAGGAAACTCAAACTCAATATCTACAGCAGCATTGGCATAATGCGCTGTTTTCAAATGGTCGTGAAACTTATATTTATCTGCATCAATACCCAATTTCTTATGCCAATTGATACGTGTTTCTTTCCAATATTCATACCATTTCATTTCTTCTCCCGGGCGTACAAAAAATTGCATTTCCATTTGTTCAAATTCTCGCATTCTGAATATAAACTGACGTGCCACTATTTCATTACGAAACGCTTTTCCTATTTGAGCAATACCAAAAGGAATTCGCTGACGACTGGTATTCAATACATTTAAGAAATTTACAAAAATTCCTTGTGCTGTTTCGGGGCGAAGATAAATAGTAGCACTATCATCCGCTACCGAACCCAATTGGGTATTAAACATAAGGTTAAACTGTCTTACATCGGTCCAATTTCGGCTGCCACTTACGGGACATACGATTTCACAATCCTCGATAATTTGTTTTATCTCTCCCAAATTATTATCCTCCAATGCTTTTTTGAATCGTGCCTCTATCTCGTTGATTTTAGCTTGATACTCCATCACTCTTGGATTGGTTTCTCGATACATTTTAGCATCAAAGGTTTCGCCAAATCGTTTTGCTGCTTTTTCTACTTCTTTCTTTATTTTATCATCAATCTTTGCCACATACTCTTCTATCAATACATCGGCACGGTATCTTTTTTTGCTATCCTTGTTGTCAATCAAAGGATCATTGAAAGCATCTACGTGTCCACTTGCTTTCCAAGTGCTAGGGTGCATAAAAATAGCCGCATCTATTCCTACGATATTCTCGTGCATTTGCACCATACTTTTCCACCAATATTCTTTAATATTATTTTTGAGCAATACACCGTTTTGTCCATAATCATATACTGCGCTCAATCCATCATAGATATCACTAGAATTAAAGATAAAACCATATTCTTTGGAATGGGAAATAATATTTTTAAATAAATCTTCGTTCATTTTGCTTTTTTTATTTTTTATACGAATAGCCTGCAAATATAGCATATTTTTTGGCTGTGAAATCTCAAAAAAAAAGCCTAATGAAATTCATTAGGCTTTTTAAGTATTTTTTTAAAATTCTAAATCTTATTGTTTAGAACCTGCTTTCAAACCTGGGTGTGGTGATGGAGGATTGCTATTCCCAAACTCTCCTGTTTGTGCATGACGGAACATTACTGCTCTATCTGCATTCAAATCACCAATTCCGTCTTGGTTGTATTTAATGATAAATCTATCTCTAGATACACCAAATTTCTCAGTCAAATAATTTACAACTTCGCTAGCTCTGTTATAAGACAATTGCTCATTGTATTTACCATTATTTGTATTTTTATCATTTACTCCTGCAATTA
Source organism: Chitinophagales bacterium (assembly GCA_044368545.1). GTDB lineage: Bacteria > Bacteroidota > Bacteroidia > Chitinophagales > JADJOU01 > CHPMRC01. Next base: position 5,870 of record JBIPPG010000155.1, read on the forward strand.
CCAATCTCATATCAGGACAAGCTTGCATTTTCTCACCAATTGTTCTCAATGCATTAGCATTATCTGGAGATACTCCAAATTTATCTTTTGCATAACGAATTGAAGGAATAGATGTTTCAGCACAAGCCGTATTTACTGGCGCTGCCGCTGGCATATTTTTCATATTGTCTTTCAACTCTTGGCAACATGCTGGAGGAGGAACAATAGCTACCCCTTTGTTATCAATAGGGTATCCAGCTGGTGAGAAAGGCTCTTTATCGTCGCAATCCAAGATACCATCTTTATCGCTATCCAATACAACTCCTTTTACATCCACAGGACATCCTTCTCTACTATTTTCTTCTTGATCTAATTGATTTGGCACACCATCTCTATCTTCATCAGCAAACGCTTCACGCAATAATTTTTTACCATCCATTCCTGCAACTTTGTTGTA
>JBIPPG010000156.1:0-6265 GCA_044368545.1 Chitinophagales bacterium
ACAAATTCGATATTTTTGTAGACTAAAAACTATATAAAATGTCTCATACAAATATAAAAGCGCCAACTGGCTCAAAATTAAGCTGTAAAGGATGGGTACAAGAAGCTGCCATGCGTATGCTTATGAACAATCTAGATCCTGATGTAGCCGAAGAACCCGAAAAACTTATTGTATACGGAGGAAGAGGCAAAGCAGCTAGAAACTGGGAAGCCTACGACAAAATTATTGAATCGCTACAAAAGCTAGAGGAGGATGAAACCCTGCTTGTACAATCTGGCAAACCTGTAGGTATTTTGCGATCGCATAAAGATGCACCCAGAGTTATCATTGCTAATTCAAATCTTGTAGGGAAATGGGCAAATTGGGATCATTTCAATGAATTGGAACAAAAAGGATTGATGATGTACGGCCAAATGACTGCGGGTAGCTGGATTTATATCGGCAGCCAAGGCATTGTACAAGGTACTTATGAAACCTATTTAAGTCTTGCAAAAATACATTACAACGGGAGCCTGAAAGGGACGTTGAATGTAACCGCAGGACTTGGAGGTATGGGTGGTGCTCAGCCATTAGCTATTACTATGAATGAAGGGGTAGCCTTGGTAGCGGAATCGGAAGAATGGAGAATTGATAAACGATTGGAAACTCGCTATTTGGACAAAAAAGCATCGAGTATAGAAGAAGGCGTAAAAATGGCTCTTGAAGCTAAGAAAAATGGAGAAGCTTTATCTATAGGAGTTTGTTGCAATGCTGTAGATATGCTCGAATATTTATTGAAAAATAATATTAAAGTAGATACACTTACCGACCAAACTTCGGCTCATGATGAATTGACTGGCTACTATCCAGTAGGGGTATCTGTAGCAGAAGCTAAAAGATTGCGTGAAGAAGAACCCGAAACACTTCGTTCACTAGCATTAGACACTATGGCAAAACATGTAAAATTGATGCTTGAACTTCAAAAAACGGGTACCATTACATTTGATTATGGCAATAATTTAAGAGGACAAGCCAAAGACAAACGCGATGTAAAAAATGCATTTAATTTCCCAGGTTTTGTACCTGCATATATTCGTCCTTTATTCTGCGAAGGTAGTGGACCGTTTCGTTTTGTGGCTTTGAGTGGCGATGAAAACGACATAGCCGTATGCGATGCCAAATTAAAAGAATTATTCCCTCAAAACGATGGATTGCTTAGATGGTTGGACAAAGCAAAAGAAAAAATTGCTTTTCAAGGATTGCCTGCTCGTATTTGTTGGTTGAAAATGGGCGAACGTGAAAAAGCGGCCTTGGCTTTTAACGAATTGGTAAAAGAAGGAAAGGTAAAAGCACCTATCGTAATTGGTCGCGACCACTTGGATACAGGATCTGTAGCCAGCCCCAATAGAGAAACCGAAGCGATGAAAGACGGCAGCGATGCCGTAGGCGACTGGCCTATCTTGAATGCCCTTATCAATACCGCTGGCGGTGCTAGCTGGGTGAGCTTTCATCATGGTGGTGGCGTAGGAATGGGATACTCCTTACACGCAGGAATGGTAATAGTAGCCGATGGTACTGAAGATGCAGCCGCTAGACTCTGCAGAGTGCTTCACAATGACCCTGCAATGGGTGTAATTCGTCATGCCGACGCAGGCTATGAAATAGCGCAAGAAACCGCTAAAAATCATAATTTGGATTTGTAGAAAAGATTCCAACTTTTATATGTAAAAAAAATCCCCAAAGAATTCTTTGGGGATTTTTTGTTATACTATCATGGCTTTTCTTAGTCCTGTTTTTTTTATAATTTCTTATAAATTATTGTCTTATTTTAAGATAATTAAATTAATCACAAGGAGAGTCATATTCAGTGAAATCAACTACGAATGAATATTCTTTATTTGCCGAGCTCAATGGAGCAGGACTATTATTTGATCCTATTTTAATATAAATTGGGACCCATTCACCTGATGAAGTAATTGCTCTACCATTGGTTTTATACCACTTATTAGCTGCCGGAGTAAAACTATTGTCATATCCAAATTGAACATATCCTACTCTAGTTGTTGTATTATAAGTTCTTATATCTATTCGGCTATAGCAAAGTGCACTTTGTTCAATATAATAATATGATGGTAGCCCTTTACTACATGAATTCAAAAGTAAAAATATTGATAAGATTAAAACTATTTTTTTCATAACTTAATTTTTTCTTTTCCTACTCTATTTTTAGGCTTTTCGGATTCCGCCTATATTATTTTATATTTTTGAATATTTAAAAACTATCGTATAGTTTGATGATGAGGATGAATTTATAATTTGAAATGAATTACAGTTAAATTTATAAATTTCTTCAGAACTTGATGAAGAGGAGCCACTAGACCCTATCATCAATAAATTTTTACCATTATGAGTTAACATACTCCATGTCCCAGTCTGATCATCCCTTGTAGTGCAACCTGTTAATGGAGTTTGAAAAATTTTTAAAGTCCCATCTGAATTTAAAGTAAGTTCAAATCTTTCAGGATTATCACAAGGATAATTTATAATTCTATCTTTAAAGCTATTGGTAATATTAATTCCACTTGAATCGACGCTTTCAATCGACACCCTGTATGTTTTCCCTTGAAATGTTTCTTTAGAAAAAGAGCAACTATCCTCACTTTTACTACAAGAAAAGATGAATGCGCTTAAAATCAAAGCGGATGATATAATTTTTTTCATGTTTTTAAAATTTAATTTTTAATATAATTCCTACTCTATTTTGGCTTTTCGGATTATCGCCTTTTTAAGTATTTACTGCAATACAATCTTTCTATTCTCAATCATATTACTTTGAGGATCTATGATTTGTATATAATATACGCCTTTTCCTGTCCAACTGGATAAATTGATGAATGAAGATTGCTGATTTATAGGCGATGAAAATACCGTTTGACCTAAGGTATTGGTTATTTTCATGGTATATCCACTCATCTTGCTAAAAACGCCATAATCGATGGTGATATGATCCTTAGTGGGATTTGGATACACAATAATTCTATTTGTATTGTTTGGTGCGCTTATACCCGATAGATTGGCATTAATCTCCAATGTATCCATTACTTTTATCGTGTCGTATTTTGTGATTTTAGTGATACAAGTATCTGTAACTCTGATTTGATTTGAATTAAACCAAATAGTGTCTTTACAATATCCGTCAGTTACCCAAATATATGAATGTTGTGAGGGGTTTACCGTTATTGAACTAGAAGTATCACCTGTAGACCATATATATTTTGAAATTGTAGTATCAGGATTTAATATAAAAGTTGTTATGTTGCCTCCCCAGAGACTAATGGGATATTGGCGATTGGACGGCATTCCATTTGGCTTTATCCAAAATTCAACCGTCATATTAGAAGTAGGCATTTGTAAATTCATTGATGCTCTTGAGTTTAGTCCATTAAAATTAATACATGATCCAAATATACCAGGAGACCAATTCCCTCTAGTAATTGAACCACTTGGGCCAACTACACTATTAGCATTTGAACCTGAATTTTCATCAAAGTGCCATAAACCAATAGTATTGTTATCTGCAGAAAATGGTTGCATTAAATTATAACTATTAAAAATTTCATTAGCGCTTCTCTCTTTATTTGAAATTCTTACTTCATCTATTAATCCATCAAAAAAACCACCCCAGCCAAAATAATTTTCAGCTCCTAAATCAAGTCTATTATAAACATAATTCTGATTTTCGAACATTCCACTAAATACCAAGGTTCCATTTTTGTATATTTTACCCCCATTATTTGTTGTTTTAACCCATGCTATATAATTCCATTGATTAGGATCAACTTGACTAAATGTTGAATTAATCATTCTTAAAACAGATCCTTTCAACAGAATATTTTTTTTGGAAGGAGGCACATTTAATGTTGCTGAGTTAATTAATTTACAATTTTGAGCTAAACTTAGGTTCTTCAATCCAATAACTAATAATAATACAAGTAATAATTTTTCATTTTTCATGCTTAAAAGTTTAAAATAATTCCTACTCTATTTTGGCTTTTCGGAGACCGCCTTTGTATTTATTAATTTATTCTAAAATTATTTTCTTAACTTCTATCAATTGACCATTATCAAATAATTCAACTAAGTATGTTCCCTTTCCTGTCCAAGAATTTAAATCAATTTGTACTTTTTGCTGAGTTACGTTTTGATTATATACTACTTGGCCTAGCATATTTGATATTTTCATTGAATAGTTATTCATATTACTATAATTTCCATAATCTATCCAGATGTAATCTTTAGCAGGATTTGGATAAATCTTGATTTCATTTATAGTATTGACTGAGATAGAAGAACTAAGATTCACCTTAATTATCAAGGTATCGGTAACCGATATGTGATGATAAACTGTATCATTCACAGTTACTTTCGTAATACATGTATCCGTTAAGAATATTGTACCTATGTTAGATGTATCTTTACAACTTGCTATTTGAGAAATTACTCTAAAATTTTGAAGATGATTTGACAACCCTATATTATTTACCGCCAAGACTTTGTTTGAAGCTGTTAATTGATAATTATTATTTGAAAACAAATTTATCCATCCCAAACCTGCAACATTTGTCTGCCATATTAAACTTGCTGTACTTAACTTAGTAGCATTAAATATTGCTGTATCATTTTTATTTAAATAATTAATACTTGGTGATACTACAGATTTATTTATAAATATAGTTACGGGAGTTCTTTTCACACTTTCACATCCATTGATGGTTTGAGAAGCATAATAAGTAACCCCATCTTCTAATAATTCATAATAAAATAGAGGTTGCCCTCCTAAAACATTTGTATACCATTTGATCGAATTCCCGTTTATTGAAATAGGAAGTGTTTGAATCGTAGCTCCTTTACAGACATTATTTATATTGGAAAGAATGGGCGCAGGAACAACTTTTACAGTAATTGTTATATTTTTTCTACAAGTTAATCCATTTGTAGTAACATCAACATAGTAATTGGTTGTATTATTAGGCTTAACTATAACCGAAGAAGATGTTTGTCCTGTAGACCACAAATAAGTAGAACTAGTAGCGCCTCCAAATACTGTATTCGTTATATTAGATATAGAATTTCCAGTAAAACCACCTATTTGAAAAGAACTATCTGATGAAAATATAGGAGGAATTGTATTCAAAAATGTTAAATTTGGATTTACTAGACTATTATTAACAATACTATTTTGATCAAATGTTAAATTCAAATTACATTCGGACATATTTGTAGATTGCAATTTTCTATTATAGATTTGAGATATTTGGCTTGGCGTTAGAGCCACCTTCCAATGTCTTAATTCATCTAATTTACCCGAATAATTATCATTAGGATCAAATCCTGGATAACCTTTTCCTACCGTATGCAAAAGTCCTACATTATTATATTTTGTGCCAAATCCGCCAAAATTAGACCCATTGGATTTGCTACCTACTAATACACCATCTAAATACAAGCTAAACCCATTATTTTGATATACAACCGCACAATGGTGCCATCCTATCAAATTAGCTGGATAAGTCATACGTGAATCAAAAAAATTAGCACTATGTTCTACCACATTTATTCCATTTGTTCCTACTGATATTCCTGTACCTCTCAAATCGGGGTTATTATAATATTCAGGCATTACTATGAAATTTTGTCCATTAATAGCTCTTACCGATACCCCCGCTACTTTTTCACTTAAAAGCGAAATTGTTCTCTTGGTATTGAACCAAAAATCATAAGAAAATGTATTAGTGGGTATTGAAGGAGCCGGATAGCTTATTTCTATCTTATTATTTACATTATTTGAAAATTCTACAATTTTATTGTTCACTGCAATTAGATTATTGGAATCCATTGCCATTAATTTAGTAGAATCTCCCTCACATATTTCCATTGAAGTAGCAGAAATTGAAGGATTGTTTAATGATACTGTAACTGCAAATCTTGAGGAGCTCTGACATCCATTTAACAATTGTGTTGCATAGTATGTATTTCCATTTATTAGATTATTTGACGAAGAAAGAGAAACGCCCCCAGTAGGGGTATTATACCATTGAATATTTGTACCTGATACAATTACATCCGAAAGTTTAGCTCCAGCGCATAATCTTTGGGACGAATTCCCTGTTGGGGTAGAAGGAGTTGGATTCACGGCAATCGTAACAAACTTTCTACACGCAACACCATTCGTAGTAATATCTACCCAATACTGTGTTGTAGTTGATGGTGTCACATTGATATTTGC
>JBIPPG010000157.1:0-6223 GCA_044368545.1 Chitinophagales bacterium
TAATACCGAAAATATTACCGCAGGCGCTATGCACACATCCTATTTTGCGGGAATTGCAAATTTTGACTACGCAGGCGCTGTAATCCCTATGAAAAACGAACAAGCTATTGGGGTAAGTTTAATCCGTTTTGGCATTGATAATATTCCCAACACGATAGAATTGTACAACCCCGACAATACGATTAATTACGACAATATCAAATCTTTTTCGGTAGCGGATTATGCACTTTTTTTTACTTATGCAAAAAAAATGGATCTTATAGAAGATCTTCAAATTGGTGGAAATGCAAAGATAATTCATAGAAGTTATGGAAGTTTTGCTTCTGCTTGGGGTTTTGGGATAGATGCCTCAGCACAAATCACAAAAGAAAACTATCGCTTAGGAGTCTTTTTGCAAGACATTACTACTTCATTCAACGCTTGGAGTTTTAATTTTACCGAAAAAGAAAAAGAAGTTTTTGCAAATACGAACAACGACATTCCTGTGTCTTCTATAGAATTAACTGCGCCTAGCATCCATTTTGGAGGTTCTTATAAATTTTTGTTCAATCAAGGCAATATTAGCCTAGAGCCCAATCTTAAATTCACCGCATATACCGATAAAAGAAATGTACTCATCTCTGCCAATCCTGTGAGTATAGATATGGCTTTGGGTGCAGAAATAGGATTTTGGAAGACAGCTTATTTGCGAACGGGGGTTTATAATTTCACAAAAGCAACCAATGATTTGGGCGAATCGTATCTCAGTTTTATGCCATCATTAGGTGTGGGAATTCATATACAAAAACTACAACTAAACTATAGCTATAACAATGTAGCCAATGCAGGAGTGGGTTTGTATTCCCATGTGATATCGGCTAGTTATACGTTTAAGAAATAATTTTCAAACATAAATGATAAATGCGATGAGAATATTTTTACTTTTTTCCCTTTTATTTTTTAGTTGCAAATTCACACAAAGTCAAGCGCCTTATGGCAATGAATGGATAGATGCTACCAAGCCACATTTAAAGATAGCCGTAGCCCAAACTAGACTGTATCGAATTCCGTATTCCACACTACAGAATATAGCGCCCGCAATAGCTAATGCAAATAGCACCGAAATATGCCTTTTTAATAATGGGGTAAAAATCCCAATCTATGTCAGCTGGACAATTGCACCTCCCACCAGCAATGATTATATAGAGTTTTATGGTGAAATAAAAGATGGAACTATAGATAACAAGCTCTATAAGAACCCCAACTTTAACCTAAACCCTACTCAGAGTTATTTTTTAGACAGTAATTATTACTTCTTAACATTACGAGCTGCAAACAATCCATTTATTTTACCACAATTAACAGATACTTCATCCATTAATGACATTTCTTCCTTTTGTATCCGAAAAGAAATTGTAGGATTTCGAAATGCTTTTCAAGATGGGCGACGCTATTACTATAGTGCTACAGACTATGTTGTATCGCCTGAATATGACGAAGGAGAAGGATGGGGAATCAATTCCGTAGCATCCAATAATATCAATGCTACTCAAGCAAAACTGGATGTACCTATTAATTCAAAATTAACTTTTAGATTATTTGCAAAAAATGTAAATACACATCAATTAGACGTTGTATGGAATACAGGTAAAATAAAAGACACCTCTTTTTTTGGGAGTAAAGTTATCACTTATAATTATGAACTACCTACCCAAGGACTTTTGGCTACCAATGCTTTAAAAATTGTTCCAAAAATCAGCAATAATCATGGTTATGCGCTAGGTTTTATTCAGCTTGACTATCCTCGAACCTATAATTTTTCGGGATTACAAAATTATCTTTTCTATAGTTTTCCCAGTACTCAAATTCAAAAATTTTATATATCAAATTTTGTAACCAATAATACGCCCATCATTATTACAGATTATACAAAATTGAAACGATATACTTATCCAAATTCAAGTAATTTTACAGCTATTATAGATTCGAGTTCGGTAGAAAATAAATTATACATAACTAATGAAAGTCAAATAGGTATAATTTCTAACTTGAGAAATGTAAATTTTGCACCTATCAAAAAAGGAAATTTTATCATTATTTCCAGCACAGTTTTGACAAAAGACAGCAATAACCAAAATGTAATTGACGAGTACAAAACATTTAAAGAAAGTATTGCAGGCGGAAATTTTAAAGTAAGTACCTATTTCCAAGAAGATTTGGACAATTTATTTGCCTTTGGACACCCAAAACATCCACTTTCTATTAGAAAATTTCTACAATTTGCTAGTTTATGGAAAGACACCGCTATGGAAAACGTGCTTTTAATAGGCAAATCGTTTGCTCCTCATGGCATTAGAGGCTACAATGCTTCATTATACAATTCCTTACATGTAACTTCATTTGGACAACATCCATCCGATTTGCTATTAGCTACTATGGATTCTTCGGTCAATACATTTGTAAATATTGGCAGACTTTCTGTTTTTAATCCGTATGAAGTGCGAAATTATTTGGATAAATTAAAAGAATATTACGCCGAATACAACAAAACGGCTCCCATTTTTCAAAATCCTGAAAACAAAGAATATATGAAATGGGCTATTCATTTGGGAGGTGGTACAGGAACCGAACAGCAACAAAATTTTAAAGCTAATTTAAAAGAATTTGAACAAGGAATAAAAGACACACTCACGGGTGCTAGAGTACTCTCGCTATTCAAGAATGGAACGGATATTGCTCCCGATGAAACAGCCATAGACTTAGAAAATAGAATCAACAAAGGCGTTAGCTTAATTACTTTTTTTGGACATAGCTCCGCTACAGTATTCGACGTGGGAATTTCGGATCCTGGAAATTTCAAAAACAAAGGAAAATATCCTATTTTTTTAGCAAATGGATGCAACTCGGGCAATGTTTATTCATCGGCACCTTCGTATAGTGAGCAATTTATTACGGGTAAACAAAAAGGTGCTATTGCATTTTTGGCTTCGACAAATTTTGCACTCGATGCTTCGCTCTATAATTACTCCAAATGGTTTTATAGACACATGAATACAAATTTATACAATAATTCTATTGGAAAATTGGCTCGTCAATCAAGTACAAGCCTTGTAAACGAGGTCAATTCTGATTTAAATTATTTATATACTACCGCCCTTGAATACAATATCAATGGCGACCCAAGTATTCCCATGAATCAATATGCGCAACCCGATTATTATATTGACAAAAACTCTTTTTATATAAGTCCAAAAACCGTGACCTCTACGATGGATAGTTTTTCTATTTTTGTAATGGTTCAGAATCTGGGAAAAGCTATAAAAAAGGATATTAAACTAAAAATAGAACGTCTAAACAATGGCACGACTTCATTGTACGAAAAAATAGTACCTGCCACTTATTTCAAAGATACTTTTGAAATAAAAATCCCAACCAAAGATGAAAATGCAGGACTTGGGCTCAATATATTTAACATTAAAATAGAAGCTGAGGATCAAGTATCTGAAATTAGCGAGCAGAATAACGAAGTCAAAAATGGATTGGAAGTTTTGATTGAGGCAGAAGATATTTTCCCTATATTTCCTTATGAATTCTCCGTTATAGGCAATGATAGTTTGACGCTCTATAGTTCAATTACAAATTTGAGCAAAACCTCAAAAAACTACATCATTCAAATAGACACAACCGAATTATTTAACTCGCCGCTACTTCGTACAAATCAAAAAATTACTGATGGGAGTGTATTTAGCTGGTTTCTCAATACTGCTTTAAAAGACAGCACGGTTTATTATTGGAGAACAGGAATAGATAGCACCTATACAAAAAAACCTATGGTATGGCATACAAGCTCCTTTATTTACCTCAAAGGTAAAACTAAAGGGGGCTGGAATCAATCTCATTATTTCCAATATCAAAAAGATAATTTTTCAAATTTACAACTGAAAAATGACCGTTCATTCCAATTTTTGGATGATTTGAAAAATATTTATATTCGAGTAGATGGATCTTCGAATACGTACGAAGTAGAATGGTATCTCAATTCTGCCAGAGTTCAGGTTCTTAGAGAAGCGGGAAGAATTGGTTCGGGATTGAATGTGATATGGATCGATGGAAAAACAGGTATAGCCAAACAAAGCAATGATGTAGTTATAAACGGCGCACGCTATGGCAGCTATGGTTCTATACAATTTGGGTACGATGGCATTCCAAGAGAAGGCTTTGTATTTCCCGATACAGGTGTTACGCCGTCAACGCATCCATTACCCAACACAAAATGGACCACGGTGCTGATGAATTTTATCAATCAAGTCCCTACAGGAGATTATTTAATATTCTATACACTCAAAAAACCTGACTATACAAAATGGGACAATACGCTGACCTCATATTTCACGAATGCAGGGCTTCAAAACATTTCCAACTTTACCAATGGAACGATCAAAGCCCCTCTTATATTTGGGTATAGAAAAAATGACCCCAGCTATACTCCATACCAATTAAACGGAACGGATTTTATAACCAAAACATACGGAAATATTAATATTATTGGCAATTGGAATGAAGGCGGTATGAGTTCTACAGTGATAGGTCCAGTAAAAAAATGGGGCTCTTACCACCACAATCTTCAAGCATTAGAATCGCCTAGCAAAGACACAAACAAGGTTTCAATTTTTGGAATAGATAACTCAAATAGAGAAAATCTACTTTTTTCTTTCAATTCAGATATTGTAGATACGTCTCTTGCGGGGATTTCGGCTAGCCAATATCCAAAACTGAAACTAAAATATTACTCCAAAGATAATACGAATAGAAATCCTTCTCAACTCAATTTCTGGCGTGTGTTGTATGAAGAAGATGTACCCGAATTATTGGTAAACAAAGATTACTATTACGAGCTTAAAGATAGTATTTACACAGGCGAAACTACAAATCTAGGCTTTGGGGTTACCAATGTATCTCCTGCAAATATGGATAGTTTTTGGGTAAAAATGATCTTGACGAGTGGCTCACAAAACCAAACATTTACACAAAAAGTAGCCCCGCTCAATGCGCTCCAAAATGGCAAAATCAACTTCACGCTTCCCTACCCTAGCTATTTTGTAAGAAACAACCAAGTTCAGATAGAAATTAATCCAAAAGGCACGGGTTATTTGACAGAGAAATATGATTTTAATAATTTCCTTCAAACATCTTTTTATACAAAGCCAGATGAAATCAATCCCCTCTTAGATGTCACATTTGATGGTGTTCATATCCTCAATAATGAGTTGGTAGCTTCAAAACCACAAATTCAAATTAAGTTAAAAGATGAAAATCAATTTTTGCTTTTGAACGACACCTCTTTGATTCAACTATACCTAAAAGACCCAACAGGCAATATCAATCCCGTATATTTTGCCCAAGAAAATGTCCAATTCACACCTGCTACAAGTTCTCAAAATAATTTAGCTTCGATATCTTATACGCCTACTCTTACCGATGGAACGTATGAACTCATAGTAAAAGATGCTGACAAAAGTGGTAATAGTAGTGGAAGAAATGCACGCTATGATTACAAAATTGGATTTAAAGTCATTACAAAAATGCAAATAAGCCAAGTATTGAATTATCCAAATCCATTTAGTACTTCTACACAGTTTATTTTTACACTAACTGGAGAAAAAGTACCCGATAAAATAAAAATTCAAATCCTAAACATTAGAGGTCAAGTAGTTAGAGAAATTCAAAAGGAAGAGTTAGGGCCTCTCAAAATTGGACTGAATCGTACCACATACGCTTGGAATGGAACAGACCAATTTGGCGATAGATTGGCAAATGGTGTATATCTATACAAAGTAGTGGTGATGGACAACAACAAACCTGTGGATATGCTCAACAGTTCCGACTTCAAAGACATTACTAATTCAAAATCCGATATCAGCAAATATTTTGAACACAATTATGGCAAAATGGTGATATTGAGGTAAAGGGTTGTTTATGGTTTTAGATATAAGATATTAGACGTTAGATTTTTATGTAGGGGCGAAAAATCTTTCGCTTTCAATAGCATCTGGCTTTAGCCTGATGAATAAAAACCAAATCCAATTCCTCTTCCAACTCGTCATTCCGTAAAAATAAAATGCCTTGAACCTTACGAATTTATTTTATACCAATCTTACTTATAAAATAGTCCAAACTATTTTGTAAGTTTAGAGTGGTATATGCCGTTATAACAAGCAAATAGTACAATCAAGTGAAACGAACG
>JBIPPG010000158.1:0-6217 GCA_044368545.1 Chitinophagales bacterium
AGCATTGAAAACTCAACATCTTTACTATCTTATATTATAGAGAAAAAAGATGAAGATTATATTAGAAATGTTCTTAATGAAATCTTCAAATCAGAAAACAGCTTAAGCAATCATTATAAAACCGTGATCGACAGAGAGTCTAAAGAAGATTGGTCTTCAATCTTTAAAAAATTAAATATAGGGAAAATTGAATTGGTGAGAAATAGTTATATTGAATTAGAAGTTATTATCTTAAAGTATAATAAAAAAATTAATCTTGATAATTTTGAAGGAATATGTATTAACAATAAATATGAGAATTTAAACATCGATAAATTACTTGAAGATAAATTTAAAAAGAACCTTGTACTTTCTCACGGAGATTTTCATGCTAATAATATTTTAATACAAGGTGAACGCCCTTTTATAATTGATACTGGAGCATTAGGTTATCAGCATTGGGCATTAGATATTACAAGGCTTTTAGTAAGTATTTTTATATTGGGTTTAGATAAAGGCAAAATTGAATATTTTGACCTTGAAAGAATTAAATATTATAAAGAAATAGGAGAAAATATTATTAATATTAATCCTATTACTGTTGAAGATGGTGATAAAAATAAAAACTGTTTAATTGCGATAAATTGGTTATTGGAAAAAATTAAAGAGATTTATGAAACTCCATTTTCTCTGTTTGAATACCAACTTGGCTTAATGAAAGAATTTTTACAGGTTTCGTATAGAAAGGAAACAGTGCCACCTAATAAACGTGCTTTAGCGTTAATTTTGGCTGACATTTGTTTGGCACAAGCTAATGAAAATGTGATAGAATAAGCCAGCAGAGAACAGCCGTTATGCAAAAGCGAGGGTTTAGGGCTTATATGAAAGTAAAGTGCTATATTCAAGCTTTTTGCATCTAATGAAGTTTAGTGCTGAAAATCCCCAACTTGATATAGCTGCAAACCGTTGTACTGGGATTTATTATGTATTGATATTTAAGGAGATGAAAAAAAATAAGTGAATATTTTAAAAACAAAGAGAAAGAGTTAAAACTAATCCAAGATAGAAAAGTATAGTAGATTATTTACTAATAGCTTAATATACATCGTACTTTAAATATATACTTCAAACATCCGTGACTATTTTCAATTGAAAAAAGCCACAGGTAATTAATTATAAATCTAAAGCATTATTTTAAACAACAACATAACCAATCCGATAAAGAATATAAACGCATAGAAACCTACAATAATCAACGTCAAAATCCCTACAAATTTGTAGTGTGATTTCAGTTTGGAGAATCCTTCGGCTAGCATTTGATTGTCATTGCAGAGAATCGCATTTTTTGTTTTTCTGGCAAACATATACAAATAATATACAGGAAAAAAGTATAATAATGCAATACCAAAATAAATTAGTCCTACCATTGAAAACATACCCGCAGGAAATCCAGGAATGTTATTGAGTCCTACTGCGTTTGATAATAAGGATCCACCAAGTGAAAAGAGCATTAATAATCCAATAATAGACATAAATCCTATAAATATAAATCCAAGTATTGATAAAAACTTGCTCCATTTTGCAGTCTCCATAATGTAATCTTTGATTTCTTCGGTAAATACGAGATGTTTTTCTAAATTGTTTTCTACTTCGTTCATAATTTTGGTTTTTTTTTTGATTTAAAATGTTTTTCAAGCACAAATATAATTGAATTTTTTTACTCAAAATAAAAATTATTATCTTTGTGAAAAATAGTATGGACACTTTAGTTATTCATTCAGAACCTACAAAAATAAAAGCAATCGTTGAATTGCTAAAAGCATTTGATATTTCATTTGAACTAAAAATCTCAAAAGAATCTAAAGATTCTTTTGATCCAGATTTTGTAAATATGGTAGAAGAAAATAGAGAAAACTACAAAAAGGGAGTTTATAAGAAGATTAAATTGGATGATATAGTAAGTCTTAATTAAGATTAATTTTTCCAAAAAAAGGAACTATAATGTATTAAAATATGTTATTTGTTCAAATCAGACCCAAAGTGAACTATAAAAAAACAGAAGAATATAATCAGGAGAATTTGGACAAAATGGCGCTAAATTTTCAAAATACATTGACGCTTTTGGGTGAAGATGTAACCAGAGAAGGGCTGGAAAAAACCCCTATGCGTGTAGCCAAAGCCTTGAGTTTCTCTACAGCGGGCTATCACATGAATGCGGTAGAAATATTGAAGTCGGCCTTGTTCAATGAAGACCATGAAGAAATGGTTATAGTGAAAGATATCGAACTTTATTCTATGTGCGAGCATCACATGCTTCCTTTCTATGGGCGTGCGCATATTGGATATTTACCCAATGGAAAAATTACAGGATTGAGCAAGATTGCTCGTGTGGTGGATGTATTTGCTAGAAGATTGCAGGTGCAGGAACGATTGACCTGTCAGATAAAAGAAGCTATCCAAGAAGCGCTTCAGCCGCACGGTGTAGCGGTAGTGATAGAGGCTAAACATCTTTGTATGATGATGCGTGGCGTTCAAAAACAAAATTCCAGCACAACTACATCATCCTTTACAGGCGTTTTTATGGATAATTATACAACTCGAAAAGAGTTCTTGAACCTTATTTCAAGCAAATTGTCCTAATCATTAAAAATTGTTTATAACACTGTTCAAAATGCAATTGAATCAATTGATTCTAATTTAGTATTTTTGCAGGGTTATTAGATATATTATTTCGTGAAATTAGCTGAAATTCAAGCACCTATTTTAGAAGATTTGAAGCAACTCGATGAGAGAATGCGGGATGCTATTAAGAGCAAGGTTTCTTTATTGGATACCATTACACGATATATTATCAAAAGCAAAGGCAAGCAAATGCGCCCTATGTTTGTTTTTCTTACCGCACGTCTTTTTGGTCAAGTAAATCATAGTACATATACCGCTGCTACTATGATAGAGCTACTTCATACCGCTACGTTGGTACACGATGATGTAGTAGACGATAGCGCTATGCGAAGAGGTTTTTTTTCTATCAATGCTATTTGGAAAAATAAAATTGCGGTATTGATAGGGGATTATCTTTTGTCCAAAGGATTGATTTTGGCAATGGAAAACAAAGAATATCATTTGCTCGAACTCATGACCGAATCGGTAAAGCAAATGAGTGAAGGCGAATTGCTCCAAATAGAAAAAGCTCGAAAATTAGACATTACGGAAGCTATTTATTATGACATTATCGCCAAAAAAACCGCATCGTTGCTCGCTACGGCTTGTGCTACGGGCTGTGCCTCGGTAGAAAAAGATGAAGAAAAAATAGCTAAAGCCAAGGAATTGGGATTCAATATCGGAATGGCCTTTCAGATAAAAGACGATTTATTTGATTATGGAAAAGCAAAAATAGGAAAACCTACGGGAATCGATATCAAGGAACAAAAAATGACTTTGCCGCTGATTTACACCTTGCAGAACATTTCGGTATTTGAAAAACAAAAAATTAAATTTATTGTCAAATACATGAATACCAAAAAAGAGCAAGTTCAGTATGTGATAGACAAAGTTATTGCTTCGGGAGGAATAGAGTATGCTACCCAAAAAATGCAGGAATATATACAAAAAGCCAAGGATATTTTAAACGAATTTGAAGAGTCCGATTCCAAAAAATCCCTATTACAATTAATTGATTATACCATATTAAGAGAAAAATAATATTAAATTTTATGAATAAATTTTTGACACTTACTATTTTGTTAACGCTTGTATTTGTTCAAGCATTTTCTCAAAACACGTTGAGAGGAAAAATTACAGATAATTCTACAAATCAACCTGTTGGAAGAGTGGTGGTTGCATTGGTGTATGAAGGAGAAAGTTCCGCTTTCAAAACGGAGTTTTCGGATGCACAAGGAAATTTCGTGATTTCAGATAATTTCAAAAAGGATTTTGTAGTAAAAACGCAAATGATGGGTTATAAACCTTATGAAAAAAAGATTTCGGTAAATAAAATTCCTGATTTCTTAAAAATTGAGTTGAAAACAACACAAAATAAGATAAAAGAGGTAGAAATTGAAGGTACTCGAGCTCGTGTAACGATGAATGAAGACACCATTGTATATGATGCCAAAGCGTTCAAGACGCATAAAGATGCTACAGTAGAAGATTTAGTGAAAAAAATGCCCGGTATCACTACAGAAGGCGGAACATTGAAAGCGAATGGAGAAGAAGTGAAAAAAATAACGGTGGATGGTCAAGATTTTTTTGGTGAAGATGCCAATATTGCACTTAGAAATTTACCTGCCGAAACGGTGGACAAGGTGGAAGTGTTTGATGGATTGAGCGATCGTTCTTCTTTTACAGGATTTGATGATGGCAATACAACCAAAACCATCAATCTAAAAACAAAAGCCAACCGCAAACATGGATTTTTTGGTAAGGCTTATGCAGGTTATGGCACGGAAAACACTTATCAGGCAGGAGGAAATCTAAACTATTTTGATGGCTCCAAGAGAGTTTCAATCATAGGAATGGCAAACAATGTCAATAATTTGAATTTTTCAACTTCTGAAATAATGGGAGCGGTATCGGGAAGCAACAGTATGGGCGGCGCACAAGGAAGAACTATGATGCGAAATATGAGTTTTGGGATGCGTGTAGCTGGAGGCTCTGGCGGTGGAGGCGGTATGGGAGGCCCAATGAGCAACTTTACGGTTTCTAATCAAAATGGGGTGAACAAAGCCTATTCTTTTGGGGTGAATTACAACGATTTATGGGGTCCTAAAACTCGTTTTTCGTCTAGTTTTTTCACGAATAGAACGGATAATTTTACTAATAACATAAGACAAACTCAAAATTTTATCAATAATAATTCAAATTCGGCTTTATTGCAAAATTCGGATGAATTGGCTAATTCTACGATGTTTAGCAATAAATTCACGAGTAGATTGGAGGGGATTTTAGATAAAAATAATTCGTATGTTTGGAGCAATAAATTGACTTTGAATGATAATAATTCATCTTCGGATAGAATTCAAACCAACTCATTTGCTGAAACAGTTGCTTTGACAACCTCTCAATACACAGAATCTAAGTCAAAAAGTACCTCGTTTACATCCAATTTCTTGTATAAATTGAAATTTGAAAGAAAAGGAAGAACCTTCTCTTTCAATCCGGTGATTGATATTACACAGCAAGACGGAAATTCATTGCAGCAAACATCTATAAAAAATGCATCGGGAAGCACGAGTTTTTATGAATTGAAAAATTTGAATAAACAATGGACTACTACTATTTCAGGGGTTTTGAGCTATACAGAGCCTAGCGGGAAATATGGTCAATGGTTGCTCAATTACAGTCCTTCCATATCTTTTAAAAGAAACGATGTGTATAATTATGTATCTACCACACCAGGTGAGGAGGGGACATTAGACAATACCTTGAGCAGTATTTATAAAAATCCAATTTTCTACAATACAGGAGGTGTTAGCTACCGTTTGCAGTTCACAAAATGGCGTTTTATGTTTGGATCCAATGTTCAAAATATTTTCTTCAAAGGCGATCAACAGTTTCCTCAGGTTTCAACGTTAGAGAAAAACTTCTTTGGCGTTTTGCCTTATTTCAATATTCAGTTGAATCCTACCAAAATGTTCAAAATTAGACTTCAATACAACACGTCTTTGAATGTCCCTAGTGTGTCTAATATTCAGCCGGTTTTGGATATTTCTAATCCAAACTCATTGTATAAAGGAAATAAAGATTTGGCTGCGGAATACAATCATAATTTGTTTTTCCATTTCATCAAACCGAATATCGTAAAAGGAAATTTCTTATTTTTTATGACCAACATGAGTTTGACACAAAACAAAATTTCTACATTTAATTATACAGCTACTTCAGACACGGTTTTGGATGGTGTTAATTTGAGAAAAGGGGTTCAATATACCAAATCGATCAATATGGATGGTAACTTCAACGGTATGGTATTTGGAAATTATACGACGCCTCTCAAAATGATTAAATCCAACTTTAGCTTCAATACCAGTGTGGCATATAATAGAACGCCTTCTATGATTAATAATGTAGAAAATGTTACAAACAGTTATACTTTTTCTTCAGGCGCTATGATTTCTAGTAATGTTAGTGAAAATGTTGACTTTTCATTGGGATATAATCCTCGCTTCAATATCAATAATTACAGCTATTTAAGCTCAAATAATAATAATTTTTGGATTCAATCGATTACGAGTAATTT
>JBIPPG010000159.1:0-6204 GCA_044368545.1 Chitinophagales bacterium
GATTTCATTTGTCCTACAATATTTTCAACGATTTTATATTCGTTTATTTTATGCAAAGGCGAAAGCTTTTTATCAATTTTATAAAAATCTAATAATTTTCTACTTTGGCGTGTATCTTCACAAAAAATAGCATCTGAATTTTTGAGCGTTTCAATAGCACGAAACGTCATATCGCCCAAATTGCCTATGGGGGTTGGAACTATAAATAATTTACCCTTCAACAGCTGTTAATTTTACAGAATATTGCTCCATAATTTTGTTTACCAATAGTTTTTCGCAGCTTTCTTTTGCTATTTGCATGGCAGCTGCTTCATTTTCGGCATCTATAGATAATTCAATTCGTTTGCCTATTCTTACATTTTGTATTTGGGAATAATTCATTTTTTGCAATCCGTTCAAAACTGCTTTTCCTTGTGGATCCAACAATTCTTTATGAGGCATTATCTCTACAATAGCACTAAATTTCATGATTTTTTTATTTTGATGCAAATTTAAGAGAAATAAAATAAATATTATTTAAAATATAGCGTTAACTAGTTAAAATAAAATTCTATGTTTCTACAAGAAAAAATAAATAACTTTGTAATTCAAAAAACAAATGCAATTCAAGATATGAAATTTAAAAATAAGCTTTTTCTATTCCTTTTTCTTTTAAATGGATATAATAGTTTTGGACAATTATCATCACTTTTTTCAGATTCTACTGCGCCCAAAAACGATACTTTATACTATAGAAGAACGAGCGAAGTAATTATTAGAGACAAAATGGCCGTTCGTTCACCTGCCGAACAAGAAGCCTATCTGCGACTCAAACAAAAAGTAATTAAACTCTATCCTTATGCGCTTTTAGCAAAAAAAATATATGATAATTCCGCTCAGGAAATGACTAAACTCGAATCAAATAAAGAAAAACGAAAATTCAAAAAAGAAAAAGAAAAAGAACTTCGTCAGCGATTTGAAAATGAAATTAAAGGACTGTATGATACAGATGGGCCGGTTTTAGTAAAACTCATCCATAGAGAAACAGGCAAAACATGTCATGAATTATTAAAAGAAATCAAAGGGGGATTTAATGTTTTTTTCTATCAAATAGTAGCCAAACGTTATGGATACTCACTTAAAGAAACCTATGACCCCGAAAAGGATCGTGATATCGAAAATATGGTTCAAATTTTAAAATCTGAAGGGCAACTTCCCATTTTCATTGATTAATTATTTATAAAATATGACTTATACACTAGCCGAAATAGATTTAATTGCCAATAAAATAATCGAATTAACGAGTGTTTCGCCCATTATATGTCTTGAAGGCGAGATGGGCTCAGGAAAAACGACATTGGTAGAAGCTATTTCTCGAAATTTAGGTATCAAAGCTAATAACGTATCTAGCCCTACATTTTCTATTATTAATGAATATCCTTATCAAAATAAGTCTTTAGTTCACATGGATTTGTATCGTCTCAAAACAGCATCTGAACTAATGAATATTGGCTTTGAAGATTATATTTTTTCAAGTAATATATGTATAATAGAATGGCATCAAATTGCGGAAAATCTCTTGCCAGATACGTATATTCTTGCAAAAATTGAAAAAATTGACGAAACTACACGCAAAATTGATATTAAGAAATGTCATTAAATACACTCGTAAAAACAAACGACGGCTCACCTACCTTGTATAGCCAAACTTTTAATCAAACATATCATTCTTCACATGGCGCCATAGCTGAAAGTGAACACGTGTTTATTAAAAATGGCATTGAATGGTATTTGAAAAATAACGATTCTCAAAAAATCAATATTTTTGAAATGGGTTTTGGGACAGGACTCAATTGTTTTCTAACAGAAAAATTTGCTTTAAATCATAAAATAGCAATAGAATACCTTTCTATAGAAAAATTTCCAATAGAAACAGCACTTATAAAGGAAATAGCCTCTGTTTTAGACGATTCCAAGCGTTTTGAATCTATACATCAATCTTTATGGGAAGCGTGGATAGTAAGTCATTCAAATTTTAGATACAAGAAAACATTGGGCGATTTATTAGATTTCAACTTTGAAAGCTCTATAGATATTATTTTTTATGATGCTTTTTCGCCGAATAGCCAGCCCGAACTGTGGAGTGCGGAGTTGTTTCACAAATTATATAATTCCTTAAATCCAATGGGCATTTTGACTACATATTGTGCAAAAGGACAAGTAAAACGCAATTTAAAAGAAGCTGGATTTGAGGTTTTATCACTTCCAGGACCTATTGGAAAGCGAGAAATGACACTTTGTGTAAAAAAATAATATTTTTTTTCTCAATGATTATCAAAAAGTTAGACACTTTTTTTAATTTATTTTAAAAATAAAAGATGCAATTAAAAAAAAACTATTAATTTTGCACTCGCTTTTAAGAACTAAAGCAATTGGTTTTAAAACAACCAAAAAGATTCCGTAGCTCAGTTGGTAGAGCATTACACTTTTAATGTAGTGGTCCTGGGTTCGAGTCCCAGCGGGATCACAAAAAGCCTAACAAAGTTGTTGGGCTTTTTTTTTGTAAAATTAGATATTGGATCTGTTATTTTACAAAATTATCTGGCGAGGTAGCTCAGTTGGTTAGAGCGTCGGATTCATAACCCGGAGGTCACGGGTTCAACTCCCGTCCTCGCTACAAATTCAAAAGCGGAAATTTATATTAATTTCCGCTTTTTTTATTAAAATCCGTTCCGATGAAGATAAAAACGATACAAGATACTTTTATTGGAGAATTCAAAAGCCTAAATTCAAAATTTATAGCTTACTTATACCCTTTTGATTCCAAAGAAAAATTACCCCCTATTTTAGCGCAATTAAAGAAAGAACACCCAAAGGCTAGGCATTGGTGCTATGCGTACAGAATAGGATATGAAAATGAAGAATTTAGAGTCAATGACGATGGAGAACCCAATGGAACAGCTGGGAAGCCTATTTTGAACCAATTATACTCACATGAAGTAAAAAATGCACTTATTGTAGTTGTTCGTTATTTTGGAGGTACGAAATTAGGTGTTCCTGGATTGATAGAAGCTTACAAAGAAGCGGCTTATTATGCTCTTAAAAATGCTAACTATATTTTTGAAAATGAAAAATTTGAGATAAGTTGTACGATGAACATGTCTAAATATTATCAATCTATGCCTTATATCAAAAAAAATAATATAACCCTCCTTTCTGAAGAAATGGACGCAAATAATATAAACTTAATTGTAAAAGGAAGCAAAGACGCTTTAGAAGGCTTAAAATCGCTTATAGAATCTTTTTAAGCTCTTGTTTTAGTCTATATATTGGCATTCCCATTACATTATAAAAACATCCCTCTATACGCGGAATACCTACATATCCTATATATTCTTGAATTCCATAAGCACCTGCTTTATCAAACGGTTTGTATGTTTCCACATAATAATTTATTTCATCATCGGACAATTCGCCAAAATACACTTCAGTATGTTCCGAAAACGAATGTGTTTTACCTTGATACGCTATACAAATACCTGTAATAACGACATGCTTGGTTCCAGATAGTTTTTTCAAAAATTCTTTTGCCTCTTGTTCATCAGACGGTTTCCCTAATATTGTATTATCAGCTACTACAATTGTATCGGCAGTAATTAGTAGTTTGTTATCCAAAAATTGAGTTTCTAGCAAAGCTATTGCCTTATTACTAGCAATATATTCTGCCACTTCATTTACAGGTAAAGTATTGGGATAAGACTCGTCTATATCCGCTACCATCCATGTTATTTTATTTACAAATGACTTTTCTATTAAATCTCTTCTTCGAGGTGAAGCAGAGCCTAAAACGATTTCCATAGGTTTACAATTTTTAACATTTTGAATTCAAAGACAAAAAAAAAGCTACCTCATTGAGGTAGCTTAATTCTTTAATCCTACTAAGATTATTTGTGTGCTGGAGCAGCAGCCTCTGTAGCAACAGCAGCAGCAGAATCAACAACTGCAGTAGCAGTAGAATCAACAGCAGCAACTGTTTCCTCAACAACTGGAGCAACTTCTGGAGCAACTTCTTCTGTTTTGTTCTCACAAGAGATAGCAAATACTGTAGCAACAGTAAATAATAATGCGAATTTTTTCATTTTTTTGATATTTAATTGTTTTTAAAAATTTCGATGCAAAATTAATACTTTTTTCAGCAAATGCAACAAAAAAATGATTTTTTTTTAATTTTTATTTCTCTTTAAAGATTAAATTAATCAAAACCCCTTTAAAATCAAAGCTTTCACGCAATTTATTTTTTAGAAAATTTTTATAATTATCGGGTAAATATTTGGGATGATTGCAGAAAAATGCAAATGTTGGGTTTTTTGCATGCAATTGTGTAATGTATTTAATCTTTATCATATTGCCTCTGTATGCAGGTGGTGGCGTTTTTTCAATAATTTTAAGCATCACGTCGTTCAACTCTCTCGTAACGATACGTTTTTTCATATTAGAAAATATATCAAAAAGAAGGTTCAAGACGTTGAAAATACGCTGTTTTTCAAGCACTGAGGTAAACAAAATAGGAATGTCATTGTGTGGCGCTAATTTGATACGCAATTGTTCTTCATAATCGCGCATCGTATTGGTTTCTTTTTCTACCGTATCCCATTTATTTACAACGAGTAGAATCCCTTTTTTTCTTCGTTGTACCAATTTGAACAACGCCATATCTTGTGCCTCAAGGCCTGTTTTGGCATCAATCATTATCATTACTATATCGGCTTCTTCTACTGCTTTGATAGCTCTAATGACACTATAAAATTCCAAATTTTCACTTACTTTGGTTTTCTTTCGAATTCCAGCCGTATCTACCAAAATAAATTCTTTTCCAAATTTATTATACGTAGAATGAATCGAGTCTCTTGTAGTACCCGCAACGTTTGTAACGATATTTCGTTCCTCGCCCATCAAAGCATTTACCATAGAACTCTTACCTACATTGGGCTGTCCAATTATTGCTACTCTTGGAATTTCGGGTTCTTTTTCTTCTTCTTCGTCAAAATCGTCATACGCCTTATCTTCATTTTCCATTTTTTCTTCCGCAGGAAGATTTTCAACGATTGCGTCCAATATTTCACCTGTTCCCGATCCAGAAATAGAAGATAATGGAAACAACTCCTCAAATCCTAAGCTATAAAATTCGCTAATTTCATGCAATCTTTTGGTATTATCCACTTTATTTACAACGAGTAACACCTTTTTGTTGCTTTTGCGAAGCATATCCGCTACACTATCGTCCAAATCCGTAATTCCTGTACTTACATCTACTATAAAGAGTATCACTTGTGCCTCTTCTATCGCTATTTTTACTTGTTCTTTTATAGCTTTTTCAAAGACATCATCGGTATAGGTAACATATCCACCTGTATCGATAAGGTCAAATTGCATACCGTTCCATTCCAAATCGCCATAAATTCTATCTCTTGTTACACCACTTATATCATCAATAATGGCTTTTCGTTCTCCTATGAGTCTATTAAATAAAGTTGATTTCCCTACATTGGGACGTCCAACAATCGCTACCGTTCTATTCATCTGTTTTTAAATTATATTATAATAATCAATAAATTTTATTGATAAAAGATGCAAAAATATAACATAAAAAACGAAATTAGATTTATTTTTAAATATAAATCAATAACATAAAATCATTTATTTCAACAAACTCTATTTTTTTTACAATTATTAACAATTTTTACGGATGTTGTTAAAATATAATAAAATACTTTTGTATTCTCATAATTACATATTCTCAAAAATTAGTACAAAAGAATAAGTAATTATTAAAAAAACTACATTTGAAATTAAAATTAGCCCAAAGACATTTTTATCAAAATTTTGTTATAAAGATACTCGCAGGAATATATAAAACTGCAGTATCTTATAACATTGTTTAATTTTTAAACAAAAAATTTCTTTTATAGAATTAAAATTAATTACATTTGTTACCTTTAAAAATAAAAAATATGAAAAAACTACATTACATTTTTATTATTCTAATGAGTATAGTGTCTTTCCTTACGCTACAAAGTTTAAATAATAATCAAAGTGGCAATAAAGCATGGAATTCGTGTGCAGGTGCTAGTTGTCACAATTCTAACACTGCTACAACAGTATCCGCAATCAGCTTAATAGATAATACTACAAATCTTCCCGTAACTGAATATGAAGGTGGAAAAG
>JBIPPG010000160.1:0-6193 GCA_044368545.1 Chitinophagales bacterium
AGGCGCACTCAATACCCTAGACATAGCCATCAGCAATATCAATACGCCAAAAGATGTTTATTTCCAGTCCAATAGTACCATCCCCATTAAATTTTCAGCCAATATTCACAGCTATATTCCGCTGAGCGACAAAATTATTTTGATGCCAAAGACGAGTTTTTTTTATTCACAAAAAGCCAACGCTTTTTTCTCGGGATGTTTAGTTAAATTCAAACCCAATAGTATTAATGAATTTTATTCGGGCTTTATGCTTCGCTGGGGCGTGGATAGAAATAGCGATGCCTTTACGCCTACTTTTGGGGTAAAACTCAATAATCTCAAAATTGGCGCCGCAGTAGATATTACCTTATCGGGGCTCAATCAAGAAACGCAGAAAGGAAGTTTTGAATTATCGGCCGTTTATATTTTCAAACCTGCAAAAAGCAAATTGTTTTCTATTGACTGTATGAGACTATAATCTATGAAAAAAATACTGGTTTTCCTTTTTTGTACTTGTCTTGTTTCTCATACGTTGTGGGCGCAACCAGAGGCACAAGTGAACACAAATAAAAGCAAAGGAAAACTTTATAAATTTGGTGTAGGAGCCATTCAATCGGGTGATTATTTTTTGGCAAAAGCCTATTTTGATGCGCTTAAAGACAAAGGATTTAAAAATAATGAACAAATTTATCATTATGCAAAATTATTGAATTCGTTAGGCGATTTTGAAAATTCTAACAAATATATAGATTCGCTTCTTGCAAAAAAATATGATAATCCCTTGCTGATTTATCAAAAAACATTGGTTTCAATGAAATTGCAAAAAGAAAAAGATGCACAAGATTATGCTTCTTTTTTTCTTAAAAATAAGGAAAATAAAACCAATTTCCCCTCCGAAACAAGACATTTGAACGAACTAAAACGATATTTAGATTCGCTGAGTTTTCGTGTAGATTCAATAGAATACAGTGTTTATAATCTATCCGATGCGATTAACGGCGCAGCAGCAGAATTTTCTCCTATCATTACAAATGATGGATTGCTCTATGGCAAGCAAGAATTGGACAAAGTCAAGTATTTCAATGCCTATCAACTCTCAAAAGGCAAAGTCTCCCCTACTCGAAAGCTCTATTTGGCAAAAGGAAGAGGGCTGAATCTCCAAAAAGCCGAACTTTTTGATATTCAAATCCCCGATAGAGAAATTAGCAGCATTTGTTTTGATGTATCGCAGCGAAATGCTTATCTGACCGCTTGTAAATTTGATGAAAAAACCGAAAAATACATTTGCAATATTTTTCATGTAAAAAAAATACGAAACGATAAAAAAGAATGGCTGTGGAATACGCCAGTAATGGTTCCCGAACTTTTTGAAGAAAATGTATCGGTAACTCATGTGAGTTTTGCTTTTGATGCCTTCAAAAATATGCCTGTCATCTATTTTTCCAGCAATAAAGAAGGTGGACGAGGCGGTATGGACATCTGGTACAGTTATCTCAATCTGAAAACGAATAAATTTGGAAAAATCGTTAATGCAGGTGGTAGAATTAATACGTCACGCGATGATATTACGCCTAATTATCATTCTCAATCCAAAACTTTATTCTTTAGTTCCAATGGTCGAGGTGGTTATGGAGGATTTGATATATATGGTTCTTACCACAAAGACGGTGCCTTTCAAGAAATAAAACAGCTGGGGCAAGAAGTCAATTCGCCTCAAGATGACATTTTTTATTATCCCAATAGAGATTTGAGCAGTGGTTATTTGGTATCCAATCGATACAGCTCGCATTCACTCATCAATCCTCATTGCTGCGATGACATTTTTTATTTTGACAAAAATGCAAACCTGCGAAATAAGACAAAACTCAATATAAAAGTAACGAGCAATAATGGAAATAAAATTCCTAATTTTGAATATACTATATGGGAAATAGATTCTAATGGAATTCGCACACCGTTGGAGAATAAATCGGCCAGGGATTCGGCAGTTATTGAAGATTTACGGCACAAATCCCATTATGAAATAGAGGTTTTTAACAATAAATTTTATCGAAAAAAGATAACCAAACGGACACTAGAAGATAGCTTGTATAATATTCAAATCACATTAGACAGCATTGATTTTAGACCTATTTTGCTTCCGTTAGTGGAATTTGATTTTGATAGTTTTGTTATCAATAACGAATCCAGACATATTGTAGACTCGCTAGTATATCCCGTATTGCTTGCCAATCCTACCCTAGTGATAGAATTGAGTGCCCACACCGATAGCCGTGGTACAGATGAATACAACGAAAACCTCTCAGAGAGAAGAGCACTATCGATGAAAGAATTTTTGGAAAATTATAGAGAAATAAATCCTAAACGCCTCAAAGCTAAAGGCTACGGAGAATATGTACCCATAGCGCCCAATGAAAACCCCGACGGCACAGACAACCCCGAAGGACGACAACGCAATAGACGCTGTGAATTTAGGATATTGGAAGAGGAGTTTTATGATTGAAAATGATAATTTGATTTAAAAAAAATCAAAATACAAACTGAAAGTAAAAATAAAGAATAAAAGTAAAGATAATTATAATTGAATAAAAATGAGTTATATAGTAGTAGATGTGGAAGCTGATGGCGCAATTCCACATAAGTTTTCAATGGTATGTTTTGGTGCGGTAATTGTAGAACCGTCTCTAAGTAAAACATTCTATGGAAAAACCAAACCGATTTCAAACGAGTGGAATGCAGATGCCTTAGCGGTTTCAGGTATTAGAAGAGAAGAACATGAAAAGTTTGAAGAACCTTTAAAAGTAATGTTAGATTTTGCTGATTGGATAGCCAAAAATTCAAATGGCAAACCAACTTTTATTAGTGATAATCTAGCTTTTGATTGGCAATGGATTAATTACTATTTCCATACATATTTAGGTAAAAATCCTTTTGGATTTTCGGGTAGACGAATTGGAGACTTATATTGTGGAATGAAAATGGATTCAAGTTTGAATTCGGAATGGAAAAAATTATTTCGAAAAACCAAACACGACCATAACCCAGTAAATGACGCAAAAGGGAATGCCGAAGCTTTATTGACTATGAAAGAAATGGGATTAAAACTACCTACTCGTTAAATAAACAATAGGCATTTATTAAAAAGTTAAATAAAAAAGATTGCTGGGGATTTTTCTATTAAAATGTGTATAGAAAATGAATAAAAAAATTGAAAATAAAAATTTTTAAAAATCATGAAACGATTCTTATTAACCGATAAATTATTCTTAAAACTAAGTTTTGCGCTAGCGATAGGTATTTGTTCCGTTGAATTTCTACCCTTTCCTTTTTCACTTTTGATTCCTATTTTATTGTTAATTCTATTACAGATAGGGGTTAAGGTTTTCAAAAACATACAACCCAAATTGATAGAACAAATTTTCTATACGTTGTTTATTTATTTGAGTATGGGATTGCATTTTTTGAATGGTGCTTTTCATTTTCAATCCCAATCAATCTCTTTTCCATTATTTATAGACAAAGAAATTTCATATCTATTTCGCATAGATGAAAAACCTATCAAAAGAAGTACTTCTACCAAAATTCAAGGCGAACTCGTTGCTGTAAAAATTGGCGATTCTACCTTTGCTGTTCATTCTCAAATGATCTTGTATTTACCTACCGAGATCCCTATAGAGGACTGGACCTACGGAGATAATATCTCGTTATACGGAAAAATAAATCCGCCCATTCCGCCCCTCAATCCAGAGGAGTTTGACTATAAAAAATGGCTGTATCGAAATCATATTTACCTAACAGCATACTCTGCAAACGCAAAAAAGATAGGTAATTATGCTAATTTTATACAAAAAATAAGCTATTTACCCGCCATAGCGCGCGATTATTTTGAAATGGAATTGGCCAATTTTATCCCTACAAAACAAAACTTAGACATAGCCAAATCATTGCTAATAGGGGTGCGAAGCGATATGGAACAGGAAATTTTAGACGCCTACTCCGCTACAGGAACTATTCATATTTTATCGGTTTCGGGAACGCATTTTGCGGTATTTTTCTTTATGCTCAGTTTTTTGTTTAAGCGTATCTCCAAACGGATGCCTTACACCACTTTTTTGTCCAAACAACTATTGTGTTTTGCGTATGCGCTCATTACAGGTTTTAGTCCACCGGTTTTTCGTAGTTTTTTGATGCTCTTTTTTGTGGATTTTGAGCAAGTGACCCAATCTCGTTCCAATCCCTTCAATATCTTATTTCTAACGGCTTGTTTGATTTTACTTTATAATACACATCAGTTGTTTGATATTGGATTTTTGCTTTCCTACCAGTCTGTACTTGGGCTTATGGTTTTTTATAAAAAGATTTATAACAAAATTGAAATTTCCAATTGGTTTGGAAATAAAGCCTGGCAAATCATCAGTGGTTCATTCGCCGCTTGGATGGCTACCTTGCCTTTGTCCATCTTCTTTTTTCATAAATTTTCATTATTTGGAATGATGAGTAATTTATTTGTAGTTCCCGTTTCTTTTGGGATTTTATGTTCGGGCTATATCTTTTTGTTAGTTTCAAAAATTCCATTTCTAGGGTTTATCTTCGGATGGATAATCGACACGCTCCTAACGATACAAAACAACATTATTTTATTTTTTGAAAAAATTCCTTTTGCCTTTATAGACAATCTCTATTTATCGGCGTTTCAAACGCTTCTTTTCACCTTGATATTATTTATCTTCATCAAGTTTTTGATTCAAAAAACTCGACACAACCTCTATCTCTTAGGCGTTTTGTGCTTGATGCTTCTTGGAAGTCAGCTGATTAGAAATCATTATACTACCTATACAAATGGGTGGATTCACTTCAATCTCCGAAAACAAACGGCATTTGGGTATAAATATCGACGTCAATTCATCCTTTTTGCCGATAGTATGGATAAAAAAACATTTGATTTTAGCATACGCCCTTTTGTTTGCTACTACGATATAGACACTATCCAAAAACTACCGCTGCACGCACAATTTAAGAGTATTCCAATGAAATTAGGCATTTCAACGGGTCAAAATCCCGAAAATCTCATTTTATGCAAAGAAAACAAACCTTTTTGGAAAAAGAAAAGACAATTTGAATCTCCAATTATTCTTTCCAAAAATATGGGTTATTATTATAGAAATAAAATGAAAAATGAAATCCAACTAGCCGAAAATCAAGAAATGCGCATACAAGAAGATACAAGCCGAGCCTTTTTTTGGAAAGAATGATAAAAAATGAAATTAATAATGCGAATAAGTAAACTCTAAAATTTGTACTAGTTATTTCAGTATTTCAATCCTCTCAAAAAGCATTTTTTTAAAATCATTTTTTTGACTCGACGATAGAAATGAATGGTCTATCCACCACTCTAATTTATCCAATTTATTGATAAACAAACGGTAACTACTCTGAATTTGTTTTTCTGTCAACTTTAAATTAGCGCCAAATAGATCAAAATCCTTTCGAGATATTTTATTTTTCTTGCCATTCAGATTTAAACTCATTTGTTCGATTTCATTCTTTATAACTAGGTGCGTACTGACCAAGTCATAAGCAGGACTTAAGCAAAAAATGCCATTGTTCTTTTCTATCATTGAAATATTTTTCAAATGTAAATCAGCATTTCCCGACAAAAAACAAAATAAAACAAATTGAAAATAATGCATCACATCTAATCCTGCCTGAGTTGAAAATTGATGTATTGTTTTTCCAACCTTTTCGTAGCTTCCTCTATATTTATGCTCGGTGAGTGTTTCGGTAAGCTGACAAAGGTCTTCGCAAGCGATTTTGTTTGTATCCTCTCGGTCAAATCGCTTTGTGATATACGCTAAATTTCCGTTTTTTAGTTTTACTAAGCTATGGACAGCCACTTCTATCCCCAATTCATTTGCTAGGTGCATACACAAATCCTCATTTTCGGGTAAGGATTCATAAGTCTCGCTCTGAGGCTTGATGATGTAGTTGCTTCTATCATCTATAATTGTAAATCGAATATTCTTTTTTGTTTCTTCCAGCCATAAGCTCAACTTTGGTTGAACTCCCGTTATCGCTCGATTGTCATCAATCATTTTCGAAGCATATTCTCTTAATCTACTTTCGTCAATATCAAATTCGGGCATTTGTTTAAATCCAAAAACAGTATCGAGGCACTTTGGATGATAGTCCGTTTCATTGGGAGTCAGTGGCTTGT
>JBIPPG010000161.1:0-6188 GCA_044368545.1 Chitinophagales bacterium
ATTTAGGTAAATTAAAAATCAATTTATTGCCCTTTATTATTACTATGGCAAATGGCGATAGAGATTATTTCTTGGATAATATTTTTAAAAAATTTGAGAAAAGGGAAATTGGCTTTATTGACAATAATTTTGCAAACAAATCAAATCTGATATTACAAAATGATTATGAATCTACGCATTTTGTAGTATCAAAATATAGAACTACAGTTAAAAGTCTTTATAAAGATATTTTTATTGATTTTGATAAAAAAAGTAATGAGGTATATGATAAAATAGATAATTCAATTAATCATATTAAATTTAACCATTCTAAATCTTTTTTTTGGGAATACAATGTTTTAGATATGTCAATCTGGCACACATATAATAGGATTTTTAATGATGATTCTACAGATGGTAATTTATATGATATTATGAAAAGTGCTGAAAATGGTGTACTCTATCAGCCTGTACAAGATTCAGTAACTGCTTAATTTTTGAACAGATGGTATCCGAAATAGAAAATCATCTAGAAGATTGTATTTACTATGTTTTAAAAGGCGATTTCTATGATCTTTCTAAAAGTGAGAAAATTATTGATGATAATCAAAGGTTACGAATTAAAATTTTAGACGAACTACTTACTTCACCAAATAAAAGAGAAACATATAACTCCATTCATACGCATTCTAATATAATATCAAAAACAGAACTTTTAATAAATTTCATTAATAATAGGATAGTTGCTAGAAAAATTATTGATAGAAAAGTATATATTATTAATCCTGTAACGCCAAAAATTGAGCATTTAATACTTCAATACGATATTGATTTTATTGAAAAATATTCGGATTATAGAGAAATTTCACAAAATTATTTTTTATTTGTATTATCAATTAAATTGGCGGAAATTGATGAAGGTTATAGTGCAAATAAAAAATTTCTTAGACGATTAATAAGTTTATATAATTTTCTACATTCAAAAGAATCGTATTTAGGACAAAATCAGAGCTACAAGAAACTGAAATCAAAACTTAAATTTTTAATTTTTAAAATTTTATGTAGATTTAAGGAAGATAATATTGAAATTTCTTTGGATAATGCGAAAAGTCTTGATTTTTATAGATTAAAAGATGAACTTATTGAAGAACCCTTATTTAAAGAATTAGTTGAAAGCATAGAAATTCAATACTTTAATTTCAAAGAGATAGATAAGTCATCAATTATCGACAAATTAACTGAAATTAAAAAAAATGAATTTAGTGGTTTTGAAATACATTCCGTTTGTAAATCTATTAGAAAGTTATATGAAAATGAGAATATTGATTTTCAAAAACTAAATATCGAAGAAACAAAAAAGGTTCTAAAAGAAATATTGAATTTAGTTAAAGAAAATTTCTATAAAGCAATACATTTAAAAACAGATACTTATTCTCTTGCTTCATCATATCAGTTAATTTATAATGTTTTGACGATTGTTGAAAGAAAAGAACTTATAAAGAATGATTATAAAGATTTTGATAGTTACTTAGTTCTTAAGAAAGGTGAATTTAATGATTTGAATTCTGAAATTTCATTTTTTTTCATTAAGCCATATATAAATTTACTAGAAACATTTAAAGAGTATATTAAATATCTAAGAAGTCAAAATGAAATTGATGTAAATGAAATTGATAATATTCAAACAATATTAATTGACATCAATAATTCATTCAATATTTATTATAATAAAGCAAGAATAGGAATTGAAAGAGCAGAAGACTCAAACATATTTCCCCTTTACATTGAAATAGAACAATGTACTCTTTCAAATGGTATTTTTGTTGATAGTTCATATATTTTACCTTCAAATTATGATTCATTAAAATCAGAATTAAATAATCAAAAAGAAGAGTTTAATAGTATATATAACTATTTCACAAATGAATTAAGTCGTTTAAGTAAAACAAAAATAGACCGTATTATAGAAGAAAAATCTAAGGAATATGAGATAAAAATGCAAGAAAAGATTATGATGACTGTTTCTATATTCACAGCCGTTATTTCATTTATAATTTCATTTTCAAACAATTCCATTACGTCAAAGTTTGACAGTATAGAATTGGTATTATATTATAATTTATTTTTTGCCTGTTCGCTTTGTATATTTGTTCTTGGCATAAATACTTTAAATTTATATAGAAATGAAAATTATATAGCAAAAAAGGATTGGAGGTTAATTTTAGTTATTGTTATATTAATCATACTAGCACTTGTAATTTATTTAGAATTAAGCAATAGTAGCAAAATTAAAGAAAAATGGGTACAAGAATTAAAAAGAGAATTTATAGATTCAAGTAAAATTAAATAAAGAATTATGTCAAAAAACTATTTTGTTCACGAATCCTCTTATGTAGACGAGCCTTGTGAAATTGGAGAAGGAACCAAGATTTGGCATTTTAGCCATATTATGTCTAATTCTAAAATGGGTGAACGATGCAATATCGGGCAAAATGTAGTGATAAGCCCCGATGTAGTTTTGGGAAATAATGTAAAAATTCAAAACAATGTCTCTATCTACACCGGTGTAATCTGCGAAGACGATGTTTTTCTAGGCCCTTCGTGTGTATTTACCAATGTAATCAATCCACGAAGTGGGGTAAATAGAAAAGAAGAATACGCCAAAACTCTTATAAAAAAAGGCGCTTCGATAGGTGCGAATGCTACGATTGTATGTGGTGTTACGTTAGGAAAATACTGTTTTGTAGGTGCTGGAAGCGTGGTGACAAAAGACGTACCTCCTTTCGCTTTGGTAGTAGGAAATCCTGCTGTTCACAAGGGATGGTATAGCGAGAAAGGATTTAGACTTCAATTTGACGAAAGTGGCACAGCAAAATGCGAGAGTGGCGATGTATACGAGCTAAAATCGGGGGAAGTATCCAAAAAAGCATAATTTAAAATGTCTACGCCAAACGTTTCAATACAAATTCCCTGCTTTCAAGCGGAAAAATTTATAAAAAAAACAATTGCAACCGCATTGGCTCAGACTTATTCCAATCTCCAAATTACGGTTTTGGATGATGCTTCAAATGACAATACTTATACAATTTGCAATCAATTTAAAGCATCTCATTTAAAAATTTATCGAAACGAAACCAATTTAGGAAGAGTCCAAAATTATCAAAAAGCATTTGAATTATCAAAAAACAGCGATTGGTTTGCCAATCTTGATGGCGATGATTTTTATATAAATAATCAATGGATAGCACAAGCAATTGAAGCTATAAATTTATCCAAATTCAAAAACATAGTGCTTTATCAAGGTTCTGTGAATAAAATAGAGCAATTAATCACAAAAAGTATTGAACAAATAGACTCATATCACCACGTTGTTTCGGGATATGATTATATTCAGCACTGTATAAAAGAATATGCCTTTTTTCATTTAGCTTGCTTGTTCAAAACAGATATTGCTAAAACTATATCACCTTATATAGATGAAAATTTATATACCGATTTTTTCACAGCAATGCGTATTGCAGCCAAAGGAAATGTCATTATTGCTTATAAAAATATTGGCATTTGGAATCAGCACATACAAAACGAGTCCGCTAAACGATTTGAAACCGAAGAACAAAAAAAAATACAAAATTCTTTTTATCAATTTTTTGAATATTTAGAAGAAAATTTTGAGGGGAATCAGATCAATTCCATAATACACACATACGAAAATCGCTTGGAACAAGAACGAATAGTTAGCGAATTTCACGGCTTATCTACCCTTTCTTTTCTTCAATTTATGTTAAATAATCCTAAACTATTGAAAAATTATTGGAAATGGATTATAAAGAAATTCATATACATTAAAAATTAATTATCTTTGCATAACAAATTAATAAAAAATTAATAAAATGAAAAAACAACTTTTAGGATTATTTATAGCTACCATATTTATGTCCACTTTCACATCTTGTGGATATAATGAAATGGTAAACAAAGGCGAAGCCGTAAAAAAACAATGGGCAAATGTAGAGAGTTCGTATCAAAGAAGATCCGATTTGATTGGAAATTTGGTAAACACCGTAAAAGGCGAAGCCAATTTTGAACAAAAAACACTTGTGGACATTGCCAATGCTAGAGCCAATGCAACCAAAATGACCATTGATCCTTCAAAAGCTACACCAGAGCAATTGATGCAATATCAAGAAGCGCAAGGCCAGTTTGGACAAGCTATCGGAAGATTATTGAGTGTTTCTGAAAACTATCCAAATCTAAAAGCCAATACTGCTTTCCAGGATTTAAGAATACAGTTAGAAGGTACCGAGAATAGAATCAATACAGAAAGAAATAGATATAATGAAATGGTAGGCGACTACAATTCTTATATTAAATCTATTCCACAATCATTCTTTGCAGGAAGTTTTGGTTTTACCGAAAAACCTTATTTCCAAAGCGATAAAGAAGCTGCAAAAGCGCCAAAAGTTCAATTCTAAGTACTCGAACCAATGGCTAAATTTCTAACAAAAGAAGAAAAAAAAGCACTCGTTGCCTGTATTTCAGAAACTGAAAAGTTGACCGATGGTGAAATAAAAATTCATCTAGAAAAGAAATGCAGCGGTGATGTGAATGCACGTGCTTTTGAAGTTTTTCAGATGTTGGAATTATATAAGACACAAAATAGGATTGGGGTCTTAATCTATGTAGCTGTCAAAGATCATAAAATTGCTATTATAGGCGACGAAGGTATACATCGTGTGGTTCCCGAAAATTTTTGGGATGCGACATTGTCTGGTATAATATCTTTTTTAAAAACGGGTGCAAATTTAAGCGCATTGGAATATGGCGTGAAAGAAGTGGGTCGAAAATTACAGGAGTTTTTCCCTTGTACCGATGGCAATAAAAATGAATTAAGCAACGAAATAAGCATAGCAGATGACTTTGAAGATTAAAAATTGCCTTTTATTGCTTTTGAGTATTTGCTTTTTTGCGAATGCAACAGCACAGCCTATACCCGAAAAGCCAAACCCCGCTCGATTTGTCAATGATTTTGCAAAATTATATTCTGCAGAAGAAAATGCGCAACTAGAGCAAATGCTCAAGGCTTATTTTGATAGCACTTCTACACAAATTGTAGTAGTGACATCGCCAAGCTTGGAAGGCTATGAAATATCGCAAGTAGCTACCGAATTAGGGCAAAAATGGGGCGTAGGGCAAAAAGACAATGATAATGGATTGGTTATATTGATAGCACCACAAGAGCGCAAAGTAAATATCAGCACTGGGTATGGTATGCAAGAAAAATTGCCCGATTTGCTGTGCAATAAGATTATCAAAACCTATATGACGCCTGAGTTCAAACAAGGAAATTACTACAATGGAACTGCGCTGGGGCTTGAAGCCATTTTTCAAATTATGAATGGTACGTATGTAAATGATTTGGAAAATGATACTCAAGAAATTTCCCCAAAAACAATAATCATACTTTTCATTATTTTTGTAGTATTTTTATACATTATTTCCAAGCTAGGACAAAAATACGGCAGCGAAACTTTTTCGGGACGAGGCTATAGAAGAAATAGAGATGACGACTTCTTTGGTGGACTTGGTGGCGGATTGGGAGGAGGCTTTTTTGGCGGTGGATTTGGAAGTAGCGGTGGAAGCTCATCTGGCGGAGGATTTGATTTTGGTGGTGGAAGTTTTGGCGGTGGCGGAAGTAGTGGAAGTTGGTAAAAATATAATAAATAAAGGGGCATTAGCTCAGTTGGCTAGAGCGCTACACTGGCAGTGTAGAGGTCAACGGTTCGAATCCGTTATGCTCCACAAAAAATAAACTATGGGTTCTTTTGTCCCAATTGAAATTGTATCAATAGCTACGAGCTTTTCCAATAGAAATGGCTATAGTGTAGTTATGAAAGAAATTGGCGGCAATAGAAAGCTACAAATGATAGTAGGTGTAGCCGAGGCGCAGTCTATAGTGGTGTCTATGGAGAAAATCATAACCTCGCGCCCTATGACGCATCATTTTCTCGAAAATATTATCTCCGAATACGGAATTTCCCTAAAAAATATTCTAATTCATAAATACGAAGAAGGCGTATATTTTGCCAATGCAATGTTTGACGATGGATTTGGCAATGTAAAAGCCATTGATTGCAGGCCTAGCGATGCTATTTGCATTGCATTGCGTATGGAAAAGCCCATCTTAGTAGACGAAAATTTATTTGAGCTAT
>JBIPPG010000162.1:0-6105 GCA_044368545.1 Chitinophagales bacterium
CTTCTTGAGCTTGGACTACAGTAGGAACAATTGCGTCTATAAATTTATTAAACTCTTCTTCGGTTAAGATTCCAATACTATCATTTACAATTCCCATTTCCGCCATCATATTATTGACAAAACAACCTTTGAACGATGACTTTGGCTGGGCATCAAGCATTTCGAAGTAGAAATTTTCGAGTACATTGATTGCTTTTTGTTTCTCTTTGTTTTTGAGTTTTGATTGAATACGCAAAATGTTTTGTATGCTGTAGGCTTTAATCGTTTCTTTTAAGAAATTTTCTTTGCTTTTGAATGCATTATAAAATGCCCCTTTTGTCATCCCCGTTTTTTGGCAAATTTCATCTATCCCCAAAAGATTATATCCTTTTTGGCAAATCAAATCGATTCCTAATTTTATAACAGCGTCTTTATCGTGTTTGATATTCATCCCTTTTTAAAATTGAATGCAAAGATAAAGCAAACAGACCGTTCGGTACAGTTAAATAAAGTTAAAAGTTTAAATTGGTATTTAGAAGCCCAAATTAAAGGAGTTGTGTTTCAATAAACTCTTTTGATAACATTACGGCGGCTTTCAAAATTGCAAGGTTATTAGATGATGAATTATCTATTTTGTCTTGCCAGTACATCGTGTAGGTCAATAGGGTAGACGTAGCGTCAATAGAAGAGGCTTCATTGAGCACGTAGCCCGTGTTTTTGGGGTGCGAAATGATGTCAAAACGAACAATATAAGGTGATGAGGTGATTTTTTCAACCAATTCCATTTTGAGGTCTCCTGCTTGTAGGCTCATTTTTCGGATTACATAGTCTTCCGTTTTTTCCATAATGGATACATCCAATACATTAGGTACGAAATAATGAGGTTGCTCTATTTTCAAAACCAAAGCATTCCATACGTTCTCTATGGGCGCATTTACAATTTCTGAATGTGTGATTATCTGCATAATTTTATATTTCTTTAATGATTGTTTCAAGGGTTTGTTCTCTTTTTTTGGAGCAAAGATTATGGTATTTTTCTTTTTCTAAAAAATCTTCTACTATAAAACTACTATCTATATCTAGAAGATTGGCTAAATGCTTATAAAAATCATAATGACTTTTAGGCATTTTGCCTGCTATATTAATGATGCCAATAATGTTCTTAAACAATAATTCTTCAATGGATAATGCTAAATCTTTTACATTTACATAACTCATATACATATTGGCTGTTCTTGAATATTTTTCTTTTAACTCAAATTTCTTTTTTAATACAATACTTCTATTGTCTATTTGTCCTAGCGAGTTAACCCCATAAATACTACCTGGACGAATTATTAGATGTTTCAAATGAGAGGAAACTATCGATTCTCCTATTATTTTTCCATTAAAATAAGTGGACAAATAAGCTTCTTTTTTTCTTACAAATGGTTCAATTCCTTCATTTTGATTTCTTCCTTTTCCTATTGTTGTTGAAAAATAAATGAATTTTACATCTGGAGAAAGGGATTGTATTATAAATTTTAGAGCATTTTCGCTTAAATCAATTTCATTTTCAGGATTTGAAACACACCATATTATAAAATTAGGTTTGATTGAAATTATTTTTTGTAAATCCGTTTTAGAAAAAAGGTTGATTTTGATTAAGCTTTGCTTGGGTACAGTATTATAAGAACCGTAAACTTGATATTCCTTGTTTTTATTCAATAAATAATAAATTTCACTACCTAAATAACCATTTGCGCCAATTATAAAAATTTTCATTTCTTCTCTTTTAAAAACATAATTGTCACATAACTTTTTTAATAATTTCTTCCAATTCGGATAGTATCATAGCGGATGCGCCCCAAATTATCTTATTGTTTACAGAATACGCAGGCGTAGTATAATCTTGATTTTTATAAAAAAAAGTATGTTCTACTTTGTTTTCATTTTCAAAAAAATCTAAAAGGGGAAATTCAAAAATGCTTTTAACTTCTCGTGGATCGTGATTGTATTCTTGTGGCGAATGGATATAGGAAATATATGGATATACCAAAAATTGACTGACTGGAATATACAAAGGCGTCAAAGCACCTAAAACATTCTGGGGCAAAATATCCCAACCTATTTCTTCTTGAGTTTCTCGCAAGGCTGTTTTTAAAATATCTTCATCATTGGGCTCTTTTTTACCTCCGGGAAATGCCATTTGACCGCTATGAGTGCCCTCATAATCTTGGCGTTCTATCATGACAAAATGGATGGAAGAATCCTTTGGGTATAACAAGATTTGTACTGCTGCCAATCGTGGATTTTTGGCTAAAATTTGTTCTAAAGAAAGTATCGGTCGGTCTATTTTTGCCATCCGAAATTGCGCATCTAACCCTGGTAACGGCTCTTTGAGCGCTTGCTGGATTTTTTGTACAATTGGATGATTCATGTTACTGCGCTAACGCTTTTTCTATACTGGTATCAAATAAGTTTTTGAAGCTTTCTATCGTTCCAAAATCCTCTTGGTCTACAACGGCACAGTTCCCTTTGGTCACTCCAATTTTTGTAAATGGAATTTGATTTGAAAGACAAAAGGCTTCAAATTCAGCTTCGTTATTAGAGGTTAATAAAGCTCTTCCTTGTGCTTCACCAAACAAAAAGGCATCTTTTCGGATTCCTTCGGTACTTTGGATTTCAAATCCAATGCCATTGATAAAGCTACTTTCACACAAAGCCGTCCATATTCCGCCATCGGCTACATCATGACAACTCGCTACCAATTTTTTGCGAATAAGTTTGTAAATTCCATTTTGTATAGCGGCTTCTTCATCCAAATTGAAATAAGGCGCAGGCATTTGTTTTTCGCCTTTCAAATTGGCCATATATTCACTAGAAGCCAAATCTTCTACATTATTTCCCAATAGATAAATGGTAGCATTTTCTTTTTCAAATCCTATTTTGGTTTTCAACGCTAAATCTTCCATTCTTCCCACCATTCCTATCGTTGGAGTAGGGAACACAGGCCCTTGTTCATTTTGATTATAGAAACTTACATTTCCTCCCGTTACAGGCGTGTTGAATTTTCTACAAGCCTCGCCCATTCCTTCTATAGCTTTTACAAAATGCCAATAAATCTCTGGTTTATATGGATTTCCAAAATTTAAACAATTGGTTAC
Source organism: Chitinophagales bacterium (assembly GCA_044368545.1). GTDB lineage: Bacteria > Bacteroidota > Bacteroidia > Chitinophagales > JADJOU01 > CHPMRC01. Next base: position 3,126 of record JBIPPG010000162.1, read on the forward strand.
AGCCAAAGGTTCACCACCGCTACAAACGATATTTCTAGCCGCTTCAGATACCGCTATCATTGTGCCTACATACGGATTTGCGGCTACATAGCGCGAATTGCAATCTACAGTAGACACGATACCTTTATTTTTTCCGTGAATACGAACTACTGCCGCATCGCTCGGGTTGTTGGTATTGGTATTATTGACACCTACCATACTGTCATATTGATTGAAAACCCATCGTTTAGAAGCAATATTAGGCAAAGAAAGCAGTTTGCGTGCATTTTCTTTGTAATTTTTATCTTCTGCTATGTTTTTATGACTCCAATTTGCTCTTGCTGCAAAATCGGCAGGTTCGGTATATTCTCTTTCGTACACGGGCGCTCCGCCTCCCAAAACTAACTCTGCTGCTGGCAATTCCGCTACTATTTCACCATCCCAAAAATAACGCAATTGACCGTTTTCGGTTACGTTTCCTATTTCCACACAATTCAAATCCCATTTTTCAAAAATAGCCAAAACCTCGGCTTCACGGCCTTTTTCTATTACTACAAGCATACGCTCTTGGCTCTCAGAAAGTAAAATTTCAAAAGGTTTCATATCTTTTTGACGGGTAGGAACTTTGCTCAAATCAATATCCATTCCTACGCCCCCTTTTTCGCTCATTTCACTTGTAGAGCAAGTGATTCCTGCTGCACCCATATCTTGCATCCCTACAATCGCTCCTGTTTTTGCTAATTCTAATGAGGCTTCAAGCAATAATTTTTCTTGAAAAGGATCGCCCACTTGAACCGCTGGCAAATCTACGTGACTATCTTCGCTAATGTCTTTTGAAGCAAACGAAGCCCCTCCAATCCCATCTTTACCTGTATCGGAACCCACAATGAAAACGGGATTGCCCACGCCTTTGGCGGTAGCCGAAATAATATTATTTACATCAATAATTCCTACGCTCATAGCATTTACAAGAGGATTTCCAGTATAGGATTCGTCAAAAAACGTTTCTCCTGCTACGGTAGGAACACCAAAACAGTTTCCATAATCGCCAATTCCTTTTACCACACCATTCAAAAGCCATTTGGTTTTGTCATCTTCCAATTTTCCAAAACGCAATGAATTCAAGGCACAAATAGGACGAGCACCCATTGTGAAAATATCACGGTGAATGCCTCCCACACCTGTTGCTGCGCCTTGATAAGGCTCAATAGCACTTGGGTGATTATGGCTTTCTATCTTGAACACACATCCAATTCCATCTCCAATATCTACCACTCCCGCATTTTCTTCACCTGCTTTTACAAGCATATTCTCACCATCTCTTGGCAATGTTTTGAGCCATTTGATAGAGTTTTTGTAGCTACAATGCTCGCTCCACATCACACTGAAAATACAAAGCTCAGTGAAATTGGGTTCACGACCAATTTTGGCAACAATTAAGTTTACTTCTTCGTTGGTAAGCCCCAATTGATTGGCGGTTTGATAGGTTTCTTGTGGGATATTCATGATTATATTTGTGAGATGAAAATTGAGTCACAAAAATAGCAAAATAAAATTATTTGGGGATGAATATTACGTTAATTTGTGGTTTTTATGTGTTCAAAAAGCCATTGGTACAAAGCATTGCCGTGAAAGATTTTTTCGACACTTCCATGAGTACCTCCGGGGACAATTGTAAATGTACAGTCTGCATTGGGATTGCATTTTTTGATGGCGTCTACCATTTTGCTCGATTCGGATAGGGGTACGATGAAGTCTTTATTTCCGTGCTGTATCCAAAGTGGTATTGTGCCCAATTTACACGCATCTTTGGTAAACCCACCTCCACAAATAGCAACGGCAGCCGTAATTTTATCGGCATATTTGCCCGCAAAATGCAGTGTGCCATAGCCGCCCAAACTCATGCCACAAACATAAATTCGCGAAGGGTCTACGTTGTAATTTTTTTTGGCATATTCGATTACTTCGAGTACTTTATCTGGATTCCATGGCCCCGAAGCCAGTTGAGGTGCTACTACAATAGCTGGAATCGTTTTGCCTCTATCTATAGCATAAAGCATGCCGTATTTACGAACTTTATTTATTTTGGTCCCAGATAGACTGCGTCCGTGCAGGAAAATAATCAACGGTGCTTTGGCATCCAAAACCTCCTGACTAGGCAGGTGAACCCAAAATGGATAATCTGTTTGGCCAATGACGGTCTTCATCTGAGCAGAAATTTCTAGAGATAAAAGTAGTTGTAAAAAAAGTAAATATGAAAATAGCTTCATGAAAAATCAATAAGACCGCAAATGTATGCTGTTTTGATTTGATGATATGGTAAATTGTCTAAGATTAATTACCAAAATTGAATTTTTTCAATAATAAAAATCCCCCTCTTCAAAAAAATATTTTGGTTGTGAGGGGGGATTTGATATTAAAACTCCACATCATCCGCCACATTACCGCCTTGTTCGGCAGCAAATTTTTCGGCATATTCTTCTTGTTTTTGATTTTGATAATCTAGATAATGATGGATGTCGTTTGAATTGAAATTTTGATTTTGCTGTTCCATATATTTCATAGCTACGCCTTGAAAATCGCCCAATCCAATGCCGTAATTATCCAAAATCCACTGCGCGCCGTCTAGACCATATTCATAAGCGGCTTGACGAGCTCCAGTCAATTCATAATAGAAGTAGATATCGTTTTTAAGTCGTTCCAAATTGGTTTCTCCTTCTTCGGATAAATTAGTTTTAACTCCTTGAAGTTTAGGATGTTGATCTGCCTCTCCAAAATATTGTCCAAATAATACGGAGACACTATAAGTAGTATCTTCCGCCATACGAGCTGGCCAAATCGTATTTAGTTCACTCCAAATGGTAGCATCAATTCCAAAGGCTTTGTAGATGTCTTCTTCGGATACACCCGAACCTATTTTGGCACAAATAGCAGCATAATCTCGTAAATTAATGCCGTGAACGGGTGCTAAAAGTGGATTGTTTTCGTCTTCTACCGTATT
>JBIPPG010000163.1:0-6091 GCA_044368545.1 Chitinophagales bacterium
GTTTTTATTTCAATGAACTCTTTTTTACTTTTCTCTTCACTTTCTTTCTACACATTCGCTTCAAGCTATCCCCGAAACGGAGTGCAAAGATAAAGAGCTTTTTTTTAATCGTGCAAACTTTTTTTATCTTTTTTTTATTTTTACCTAAATCCCTATACCAAACTTATTGTTTTTCAATCAATTAATTGCCTAATTTTTTTTTGAAAAAAAATTTTTTATTCGCTTTTTTAACGATAAAAATGGGTCATTTGCTTCATTCAACTGCTAAATCTTCTCTTTTCTTTTTGAAATTACATCGATTTTTGAAGCAAAATTTGAATAATTATTCATTTTTGGAAACAAAACGTAGACTTTTTTATTAAATGGCTATATACAAAAGGTTCAAAGAAGCCACAAAGGAGCGCAAAGAGGAACTTGTTTCTACGTAATTCCATACTTATTTATAAAATAGGATCAGTTGATGTGACTGTATATAAAGTATTATATTTATTTTAAAACATCCTCGTTGCAGCTATCGCTAAAACTAGGAAGAGAGGGAAAATGGCTTTTTTTCTATACGGCAAAATGTTGTATCCTGTTTTAAATATCACTTACTATTAGTCTATATTAAAAGAAATGGGAATACAAAATATAACTTTTACATTCTTCCCTTTATGTCTTCCTGGTTTCCATTTCGGCATAGACTTTAAAACCCTTACAGCTTCTTCATCGCAACCACCACCGACTTTTTTTAGTATTCTAATATTAGATATAGAACCGTCTTCCATTATAACAACTTCGGTCATTACAGTACCTGATATTTCATTATTAATAGCACTATCTGGAAATTTGATGTTTTCTTTAAAATATTTCAATAATTCTTTTTCACCGCCAATAAATTCTGGCATATCTTCAACTATAGCATACGGTTCATTAGTTATCAATGTTTCAGAACGCTCTAGTTTATTTTCAATATATTCATCAAAACTTTCTTTGTCTATTTGAAGTAAAGGAGAAGCAAAAGGAATTGATTTATTTAATCCTCTATTAATTTTATCACAACCATTTTCTATTTTTTCTTTTAATTCAAACACTCCATAAACTTGTTCAAATAATTCAGATTGACTTCTTGTCTGATAATCAACAAAACCTAATCCGTAAGGAATATAGTTTGAAGTACTTATATCATAGATATTGTCCAATTTCTGCATTTGTCTAAGTAAATTACTTGGAAAGGTGTCAAATTCAATAATATCACCTGTTGATTCATTTATTTTTTCATAAACCCACTCTATTCCACCTTTAAAAACAATAGTTTCATTTATATTTTTATGCTTAAATATTAAAAAACCTTTGCTATCAAATTCATTGATTTCCCTTCCATAAATAACTGATTTTACAGGATAAGCACCATTACTAAATAATATTAAACTTGGTAAAGAATAAATATAATATTCCTTATTCTTTAGAGTAATATAAGATGTAAAATATATCAAAACACCTTTTTTAAAATATCCACTTAGTGTCAGTTTAATATCATTATATTTATCATTACTAAATTTAAATGACCATAAACTATCTTTTAGGTTATTATTAAAATAGCCATTTATACTAAATATGTTAAATATATCTGAATTTAAGTTTAGTTTGCTACTCATATATGTTTGAAGTATACTAGGTATCATAGAAGAAATAGAAGTTATATGGCTTTTTCTTTCTTTGTATGTAAATTTTCCTTGAAATATTCTAGAATGTGAACTGTTTGAAATATATGAATATTCAGCATAACCTTTCTCTGTAGATTCAATATTTTCAGAAAACTCCCCTTTAAAAGTATTTAATTTTTGACTATAACAAAAAAGTGAAATCAGACTAAGTAATATAGTTAGTTTCATAAAATTCTATATAATTGTTTTTAGTATATTCAATATTTCATTGTTGTTTGCACTTGGCTCATTTAGTAGCGATTTTAAAAATGGAATTGTTAATGTTGACGGGATTTTTAACCAAGTTGGGTGTGAACTAGATTGAGGATTTCCAATTGAATTTGGGGTATCTATTTCTCCATTCCATCGCATCCCTAAATTAAACTCTCCAGATTCTGTTTTTCCGTAGGCTACAGCGTAATGACTATTATTGAAAAGAATTATTTGTTGTCTAATTTTTTTTGAATTTACATTTTCTGGTCTCATATTTTTTTTTAATTGTTTAGTTTGATTAAAAAGTATTAATTATATCTGAATCTCCGAAAGCAAAGTAAAAGATTTTATAGGTATTGTTTTTCGGTAAAATTTTAGTTTCGTTAACATTAGAATAGTCAAAATCTTCTCCATCTTTCACATAGTTATTCATATAATCTTGAAGCGACATTTCTCCTCCAAACAAAAAAACTCTATTTTGGTTTGCATTACAAGGTCCCTCGTAATGAAATATTTCATAAGTATCTTTCCCCTGATATTTAAAATGAACTTCATTGTAATCCTCTGAAAGTTCACCAAAAGTTGTTTTTCCTAATTTGAATTTATTGTCGGTATCTCCTATTATAAATAAATCAATAAGTGGAGATTTTGGTTCATCACCATAACAATAAACTGTAACTGCACAAATAGTTTCATTGTCTTTAGAAAAGAAATTCACAAGAGCATTCTCCAAGTCATATGATAATGTTTTACAATTTTTTCCATTAAGTATACTGCTTGGAGTTCCAAATATTTCCTTTATTTTATCAATAGGAATATTTTGGTTTGAAGCTAACGCAGTATAGGCATCACTTGGGAGATAGTTGATTTTTTTTTCAATTTCTCTGTTACTAATTAATTCTTGTAAACTAGGTTGTTTTGGGCTACACCCTAAAAATGATAAAAATGTTAAGAATAAGGCTGAAATAAATAGATGTTTCATTTGTCGAATGATTTTTAAATAGATTAATATATTCAAGTTAAAAAGTTTTAAAGTCTTTCTTCTGACTTACTTCCTTTTCATCTCCCTTAGGTTTTTGACGTGTCCGCTTTCAAATAGGATATAACTAGCATATACCCGAAGATTTATATTACTTTTTTCAAAATTTATCTTCATAGGATATGCTTTTGAATGCAAAAATAATTGTTTTTTTTGAAAACAAATAACTTTTTTGATTTAAACGGTATGTAACAGCAAGCTTTTTGGTTGGTAGGGCAAACGTGGTGTGCGTGAGGGATGGAAGCGAGCACGAAGCGTTTAGCGAAGTAAAGCGTACAGCCCGACCTCGACGAAGAGGCCTTTTGGAATTTTTGTTTAAGAAAGGTTTATGTTTTGGCCTCTTTTGCGAGGACACGCCCTTATTTTATTACTTTTTACAATCTAATTAATACCTTGGATTTAAAAAAATTTAATTTTTACCAAACGTTTGTTTGGTAAATTAAAAAAAATGATTATTTTTGCATTTGAAAAATAACAAATAACAATATTAGAAATATAAATATGGAACGTAAAATTAGAAAAGTAGCAGTATTAGGTTCGGGTGTGATGGGCAGCCGTATCGCTTGTCATTTTGCCAATATTGGGTTGGAGGTTTTGTTGCTAGACATAGTGCCACAAGATGCTGGCGATAAACCTGCTATGCGAAATAAAATAGTAAACGATGCGTTGGCTTTTGCGCTAAAAAGCAATCCGTCGCCTATCTACAACAAATCTTTTGCGAGTAGAATTCAAACGGGTAATTTTGAGGATGATTTGCAGCGTATAGCGGATATGGACTGGGTGATAGAGGCGGTTGTGGAGCGATTGGACATTAAGCAGTCTTTGTATGAAAAAGTAGAAAAATATAGAAAAGCGGGGTCGTTGATTACGTCTAATACTTCGGGAATTCCAATAGAAATGTTGATTCAAGGACGAACGGAAGATTTTCAACTTCATTTTTGTGGGACGCATTTTTTCAATCCGCCACGTTATTTGAAATTGTTTGAAATTATCCCTTCTACGAAAACGAAACCAGAAGTGGTTGAGTTTTTCCAAAAATATGCGGATTTGTATTTGGGCAAAGTTCCTGTAATGTGCAAGGATACACCTGCGTTTATAGCTAATAGAATTGGGGTTTTTAGTATGATGAGTGTCTTTCATTTGATGGAAGAAATGGATATGAAGATTGAGGATATTGATAATTTGACGGGATCTTTGACGGGAAAACCAAAATCGGCTTCGTTCCGTACTTCGGATGTAGTGGGGCTAGATACGCTCATAAAAGTGGCACAAGGCGTGGCACAGTTTTGTCCTAATGATGAAGCCAATGCAAGTTTTCAGATTCCTGAATATGTGAATTATTTGGCTACACAAACTTTCTTAGGTGATAAAACGGGGCAAGGTTTTTATAAAAAAACTAAGAATGCTAGTGGCAAAACGGAAATTTTGGTATTTGATACGAAAACAAAAGAATATAGAGCGCAAGAAAAAACAAGTTTTGCTTCAATAGGTGCTGCAAAACAAGAAGAGAATCTTAAAAAACGCTTACAAATTTTAGCGAAACAATCGGATAAGGGAGCCGAATTTTTGAAAAAATTGAATTATAAGATTTTTGCTTATGTAACGCATCGAATTCCTGAAATAGCCAATCATTTATATTTGATAGATGATGCAATGAAGGCCGGATTTGGCTGGGAATTAGGGCCTTTTGAGACGTGGGATGTGCTGAATGTAGCCAAAACATTGGAAGCGATGCAAGCGGAAGGTTATCAATGTGCAGCTTGGGTGCAAGAAATGGTGAATGCTGGGCATACGAGTTTTTATAAAATAGAAAATGGCGTTCGTCTCTATTACGACATTGCTAAAAAAAATTATTTGCCTGTAGATAGCCAAAAAGAATTTATCATTTTGGATAATTACCGAAAAGAGAAAACGGTTTGGAGCAATAGCGGCTGTAATTTGATAGACCTTGGCGATGGGATTTTGAATGTAGAGTTTAATACCAAAATGAATGCCATTGGCGGTGAAATTATGCAAGGGATTCACAAAGCGATAGATTTGGCTGAGCAAGGCGATTTTAGAGGAATAGTACTTGGAAATGATGCGGCTAATTTTTCGGCAGGTGCCAATTTAGCGATGGTTTATATGCTGGCTTTGGAGCAAGAATATGACGAATTGAATATGGTTATCAAAATGTTTCAAAATACGGTAATGCGTCTACGCTATTCTAGTATTCCTGTAGTGGGAGCGCCTCACGGGCTTACACTGGGCGGTGGATGTGAAATGATGATGCATTGCGATGCGGTAGTGGCGAGTGCAGAAACGTATATAGGATTGGTAGAAGTGGGTGTAGGATTGATTCCAGGCGGTGGAGGCACCAAAGAGTTGGCTTCACGAGTGAGTCAATTGGCGGGTCCGAATGATCCTATTTTACCTATTTTGGCGGATAGATTTACGGCAATAGCTACTGCCAAAACGGCTACATCGGCTTATGAAGCCTTTGATATAGGTTTGTTTATAAAAGAAAAAGATACCGTATGCGTCAATGCGAGTAGACAATTGCTTGAAGCTAAGCGAAAATCGATACAATTGGCTGAAAATGGTTATACGAGACCTATTGAAAAAAATGATATTTTGGTAATGGGCAAACAAGGTTTGGCAGGATTGTATGCAGGAGTAGAAGGATTTTTGATAGGTGGCTATGCGAGTGAGCACGACAAAAAAATAGCTCAAAAAGTAGCTTGGATATTGTGTGGAGGCGATTTGAGTGCTCCTACCAAAGTGACCGAACAATATTTATTGGATCTGGAGCGTGAAGCCTTTTTGAGTTTGCTGGGCGAGCGTAAAACATTGGAGCGTATTCAGAGTATTTTGAAATCGGGTAAACCCTTGAGGAATTAGGGATTAGATTTGAGATATTAGATGTTAGATTTGAGATAATAGGTTTGTGATTGGTTATTAGTGATTAGTAGAGACATTGCATACAATGTCTTGTAAATGATGTTTTTTGTTCATTTTTATAACCATAATTTGTTAGGGGCGAAATATTTTTCGCCCTTTATAAAAGAACCATACTATTTTTTACTTTCAATTTAAAAAACTTATTGTTTTTTTGCAATTCCAAATTTGCAACTTCAATTTTGTTGAAGCTAAAAAGAATAAATTATGGCAGAAG
>JBIPPG010000164.1:0-6077 GCA_044368545.1 Chitinophagales bacterium
TAGCGGACTTCGATTGTTTTTCATACGATATTCTACTATCAAAAGGGATATAATATAAGTGCTCAAACAAGGAATTTTGTATCGGTCTAGTGCACCAAAATTATAACTGGTAAGCCCTGTAATAAATCCAAAAAACAAACTAAATCCTAGTAAAGCTAAGGCATCATAAGATTTAGAAAGTTGCGCAAAAAAACGAACAAAATTATATCTAAATATTATATAAATAGTAAAAATAGTAAAAAACAATCCTTGTAAAAAACTCAAGAAGATTATGGGTTTATTAACCTCCGTAATATAAGGTCTAAAAAAAGTAACATTGACAGCTGCTGGAAATTTTTTGAGATACCCCAAAGTGGTATATTCCATTTCACCTAAACTATAAGCAGATCCTTTGAGTGTAGTATGCCATCCTTGAAAACCTATAAGTTTATCTTGAAATTTTTCGGCATCTAATTCCACAAAATAATTATTTAGCAACTGAGTACCTACAACAACAAATCCGGTAAGAATGAGTATAAAAATAGGCGCTAAAACTATTTTGAGTCCAAAGTTTTTGATACGATTGTAACTGTGCTGAAAAACCCAAAAAACCAAAAAAGGTAAAATGGTAATGAGAAAAAAACTCCTAATGTTTTTTAACAAATACAACGAAATAATTAATGAAATAAAATAGGTGAGCTTGAATTTTCTTAAAATGAAAATATAAATAAACGAGTATATTAATAAGAAAATAGCTCCTAAAGTAAAAGTATCTTTAAAAATTCCTGAACCCCAAAAAATTGCAGAAGGCATATAAAATATTGCAAACCCAAATTTTTTCTTCAAATCGGGGTACAATTCGCCTAGTGCAATGTAAAATTTCCAAGAACAATAAAATGAAAATAATGCACATAACGTAATAATGGCAAAAAAAGAATCAAAACAAAAAAAATTAAAAAAGGTACATATTTTTACTACTGTAAATGTGGGTACATCGCCCAAATATGCATTTTGATTAACCAATTTTAATATTTCAAAATTTTCAGTTCTTAATAATTTGGGACTAGCAAAAATATGAACAAGATCAAAGGGATTTGAATATAAATAGTGTGTCAAACTTTTGATGGCATCGAAATAATACGTAGTGTCTCCACCCTTATAATAAAATATATAAATAATTCCTGCGGTAAAGCCTCCAAAAATTTTCAACAAAAAACCTTTCATTATGAAATATTTATCTGTTTCATCTTTAATGAAGCGTTTTTTCATTATAATTAAACCCATAAAAATCAATATCAAAAATAAAGGTGTAAGAATAAGGTCAATTATACTAATAAACTTCATTTTTTATATTGAAAGATTGAAATTAATTAAAAAATTAATTTGTTCTAAATAAAGGGAATGTCATACAATGTGGACCTCCTCTGGCTCTTGACAATTCGGTGGAAGGAATGGTAATAATTGTTTTTTCGTACTTATCGGGATTGAACTTTCCATAATTCCATTCTTTGGAAATATCGCGTCCACTCACTATCTCATATCCTAGATTATACAAGGCTTCGGCAGTTTTACCATTTCTATCATACGCTATAGCTACGCCATCTCTAAGAGCCACAAGATTGCATCCATCGGTCCATTGTTCTCTCTCGTCAAATGGATATTCGCCATTGCCACAAAGGATAAATTTCATATCGGGATTTACGCTCAAAAAGAAATCTTCTAAGGTTGTAAATTCTTTTGTAGTACCGTTTGAATTGAACTGAGTTACTTTTATCAAGTTGGATTTAAGCGTATTTTCAAAAATCACAAACTCATTTTTACTTATTTGAGTAAAAAGCGTATCGATGTGCATACATGAACGATCTTTTGGGATCACAATACGAACTAGATTATTAATTACTTTTTTATCAAAGAGCTTATTCTTCAAAAAATCTACAGCTTCTGGAGTGGTTCTTTCGCTACAGCCCACCAAAAGATAATCGTCGTTGAAAATCATTACATCGCCACCTTCTATGGTATAATCTTCTCCTTCCTTGGTCATGTCAATTATTTTGGCATCATTATTCTCTTGACAAGATTTGAAAATAGGGTGGAAATAACAAATAGATCGTGTGATAACGCTTTCTCTAGTACGAGCTTTCTTAGACGGTTGACAAATCAATAAATGGTCTTTGATAGTAACTGCTATATCTCTTGTGAAAACATAATTGGGTAGTGGATTGAAAATTGTGCGATTTTCAGTCTGTAAAACACCCGTAAAAATAGTATAAACCAACTCTTCATTTGAAAGATTCATTAGTGTTTCTTTATCTTTATCGGATACTTTTTCTAAAGCAAAAATATAATCAAATAATTTTTTCTTATTTTTTTCTTCAATGATTTCTAATGTTTCCAAAAATAATTGCTCGGTATCTAATACATTTTCTTCACCTAAAAAAGCCGAAAGAATATCAATTAATGTTTGATGTTCTTCACGCATTACGGGTAAATGTACGATATCGTCATATAAAAACTCTAAAGCATTATTTGGGGTAACTAATTCAATGCCATCATCGGGATAATGAATAATAACTTTATTTAATTTGTCTACTTCGCTGCTACAAAATATATTACTCATAAGATTATTTTTTTATCAAATTAATTTCTGATAGTTGCAAATATATAGAATCTAATCTACAGTTTTTCTAAAAAGTTTTCGGCCATCATACATCGCGCACTTCCTCCTCCAATTTTTTCAATAAGATCAATAGAAACGGGAAGTATATTAGTATGTTTTTCTATTTGAGCTATTTGTGATGCATTTAATGAATTAAAAGCTCTTTTGCTCATCACTAAATAAGGTTCATTTTCGGTGTTTTTTACTTGAAGCATATTTCCTGCAAAATGATGATTGAGTTGCTCATCGGTTAAATCAATAATTTCTAAATTAGATTTCTCAAATTGATTTATTATAGCTTTTCGTTCCTCACTATCTTTGATTGTATTGAGCCCAATAACTACAAATCCTTCTCCAACACACATAACTACATTGGTATGATAGATTAGCGTGTTTTTCTCGCTATACGCATTGAATGTTAATGCTTTATACCCAATTTGACGGCACAAATCTTCAAGAATATCTTTTTCAGTTCTTGGAGATAGGCAAGCGTACGCAATTTTTGCTTTATGGTCAAAAACAATGCTTCCTGTTCCTTCCAAAGCTTTGCCTTCGGCTTCATAGTGACTAAAATCTAGTATGTTTTCAACTTTATATGTTTTTTTTAATAAATCTACGATGTCAGATCTTTTTTCCAACTGTCTATTGGCATTTTTCATCGGGAAAATGATAATGCGCCCATCTTGGTGCATCATTAGCCAATTATTTGGAAAAATAGCATCGGGTTTTGCTGGTGAAGGCGTATCTTCTATTACAATAACTTCAATACCTTTATCTTTTAATTCATTCACCATCGTTTGATGCTCATCCTTTGCTTTTTGTTGAATTTCAAGGGCATTGAGCGTATCTATATTGTTCTGAAAATCATTGGACTCAGCTGTTTCGGCATTAAACTGAAACGAACTAGGAGATACCATTAATACACAAGATGATAACTGTTTCATAATTAAATAAATATAAAGAAAATTGAATTTTTACATACCCGTAATGGATACTCCAATAGAGTATTGTCTTAAATCTTGACCTCTAGGATTTTGACTGTCTTTCATTAATTGAGACAACCCGTAGTATCCAAAAAGATTGATAGCACCATATCCTATTCTAAAAGTAGCACCATAACGGATTCCATTGATACCTGTAAAAGAGCTTTGAACTCGTGTTTGTTCGCCTACATTTTTGTCATAATAATTAATTTTTGAGTTTGAGGCTAATCTTACTCCAAATCGCATACCTAAAGCTATTTTGATACGACTTCTTCCATTCAAAGGTTTTGTTTTAAATCTAAATTCTATTGGAGCCTCCAACCAAGAATTATAAAAACTTGAACCGTCATAACCTGCTGTATTTGTATCTTTTATAAGAGGATGCGAATTGCTTTGCTGAAAATAAGTTCCCGTATTGTCATGGCTCAAAATTGATTTGTCCAAATTAACTTTACTAAATGTAAATCCTACTCCAGGTGCAAAACTAAGACCCGATTTGCCAATAGGCATATCATAAAGGAAATAAAAGCCAATATTAGGATTGAACCAATTAGAGCTAAATCCTGTATCTGAAGATTTGGCTATTACATTGTCCATTGTAAAGTTAATCATAAAATGGTCTTGAGTTTCGACCATTTTTATATCTTTGGATTTGTATTTAATAAGACTGTCCAATGTGTTTTGAGAAAAAATTGAAGTAGAAATCAAAATTGATAGCAAGAATATAATGTGTTTTTTAGACATAATTTAATTAGTTTTTGGCAAAAATAAGCATTTAATCCAAAATGAACGATTAAGAAAACTTAAAATGAAAATTTTAAGGACAAGATTTGATTTTTTTAGCAATAAAATCATATTGTTGATATGTCAATTTAGGACATGCGTCATAGTAGTCTACAGGATAAAAAGACATCACATTATATATCATCGCGGAGTAATATTCATTGTTTATATCTTTTTTATCATAATCCATATATTTAATACCATTGGTCATAGATACGGTTGGATCAATAGGTGGATTTAAAATGTTGTATGGATCGGCTGGAGTTTCATTTAATAAATCTGCAGTTGTTAGACTATTACTTAGATTTACCAATTCTTTGTTTAAGGGAAAGAAAGGCGTAAGTTTAAGTCCCAAATAATTAATTAATAATCGAGATAAATTGAGGGCAAATACGGGTAAATCTCTACTATTGGGAATAGATAAAAAAGGATATTCATCATCTCTTTTACAAATTCCAGCTTCTTCGTAGGCAATATCGGCATCGGTATGATATAAATTTATCATTTTTTTCACATTATGCATTCTAGCCATTTCATCTCTGAAATATTCTTTTGTAATATCGAGTTTTGAAAATTCAATATTGTAATTATAATTGGTGAGTTTAAAGGTGTCTAATACTTTGAATTCAATACAAATAGGCTCTAATAATTTATTGACCATTATAATTCCCGAATCAATATGATTAATAGGAAAACCTACATTATTCCCAATCAATACAGGATGATATGCTATATAGTATGTCTTTTTCAAGCAAGGAAGCCTATTTTGTTTTAGGTCCTGTGAATGGAGCTGGAAAAATTCCAGAACTAAGGTCGTTAGCAAAAATATTTTTAGTGTTTTCATTTATTGAAAAATGTGATTTTTTATAGTTCTAAATAAAAAAAATAATCATTATCTTTGCCAAAGATACTGAAAAAAATAAATATTGAAGACAAAAATTATTTTTTTATGGCTTTGTTTCAATTCAATAATTAGTTTCGCCCAAATTAAAGTTTTAAGTGGTGGACAAAAGGGGTGTGCACCTTTTTTAGTTACGGTAACCAATGGGACTCCTTCGAGCAGCTGGAAATTTGGAAACGGAAATATTTCTTCATTAGATACAGCCTCTACAACCTATACCGTTCCGGGAATCTACTGGATAGTATACAATAATGCTGATTCTGTTCAAATTGAAGTGATTGAAAAACCTTCTTGTGCTTTTACGCCACATAACAATTCTCCAACCCAAGGTTGCCTGCCATTTACTTTTTCGCTAAAAGACAATTCGGTTTATCCTCAAGGCGTTACGCCTACAAATTGGGTTTGGCTATATGGCGATTTGGATTCGAGTAGCGGAAATCCTACTTCGCATACTATTTTAAATCATGAGCCTTCGGCTTATGTAAAGATGATTGTTTTTACAAATCTGCCTAGTTGCAATTTTGATTGTGTTATCCCTGATTATATCAATTGTTTACATTATCCAATAGCTAAGATTCAACGTAGCGATACCAATTTTTGTAAAACACCCGCAACTACTATTTTAAATAATATTTCTACCAAAACTCCCCCTCAAGTAGTTAATTATTTATGGGAATGGAATGACCCTGCGTCCAAATCTAGTACAAATTTTGATATAAATACGATAGCTTATACCAGTCAAGGTAAATTTCCAGTAAAGCTTACTGCTACAAAT
>JBIPPG010000007.1:0-19862 GCA_044368545.1 Chitinophagales bacterium
TAGGACGAAACTAGACGCTTTGTAAAACAACCAATATAAAATTGTTGCAAAAACAAAAATGCAAACCCAAAGAACAGCACCAAAAAACCAAATTACAAAAAACAAAACGACAGTTAAGCAAATCCAAGCTAAAATTCCTAAAATTATGCCTCCAAGACCATCTCCGATTTCAGGAATTTCGGCATCTGATAAATCAAGACCTTTTGTTAAATCGGGGATATGTTTTGAACTTATTTTTTCAGCAAAATCATTTGTATTATCTTTAAGAGTAATGCCTTTATACAATCCTATTGTTATAAATAAAAAGAAAAGTATAGAAATTATTGTAGTTGAAATTAAAGAATTAAAATAAAGCGTTCTATGTTGTCCAATTCCAAATTGCCATACCCCAATAATTGTTGATACAATTACTAAAATTGAAATTACAAAGATCCTTTTGCTATCTATGGCAAAATAATATCTTCTTGAGTTTTCGTTTATCTCCATATTTATTTTGGATAAAACTTTTACAAAACCAAACTATTTTTTATCAAATATTCAGCTATTTGAACGGCATTGGTGGCAGCGCCTTTTCTAAGATTATCCGAAACGATCCATAGATTTATCCCATTTTCACAGCTATTGTCGTGTCTAATTCTTCCTACCCAAATAGCATCATTATTATGTGCCGTAATGGGCATAGGATATTCAGCTTTAGCAGGATTGTCCATTAGTGTAATGCCTTCGGCTTCTTGAAGTTGTTTTTTTATCGAATCTATATTTACCGTACCATCAAATTCTATATTTACCGATTCGCTGTGTCCTCCCATTACAGGAACACGAACCGTGGTGGCAGTAATAGCCAAGTTGGGTAAACTTAAAATCTTTTTACTTTCATCAATAATTTTTTGTTCTTCTTTTGTGTAGCCACTTTCTAAGAAAACATCAATTTGGGGAATTAAATTCATATCTATAGGGTGCGCATACGCCATTTCTCCTTCAATTTGATTTCGTTCGTTATGAAGTTGAGCCACCGCTTTTACACCGGTTCCCGTTACCGATTGATATGTGCTTACAACCACTCTTTTAATAGGATTCATTTTATGCAAAACATCAAGAACCGCTACAAGTTGTATCGTAGAGCAATTTGGATTGGCTATTATTTTATCGTCTTTTGTCAGTTCAGAGGCATTGATTTCAGGTACAACCAATTTTTTTGTTTTATCCATACGCCACGCCGAGCTATTGTCTATTACGGTTGTTCCTACTGCGGCAAATTTTGGCGCCCATTCTAGCGAGGTGCCTCCTCCTGCTGAGAATAAAGCAATTGCAGGTTTTTTGGCAATAGCCTCTTCCATCGAATGAATAGTATATTTTTTTCCTTTAAATTCTATTTCTTTCCCCACGCTTTTTTCGGAAGCAACGGGAATTAATTCTGAAACAGGAAAGTTTCTCTCGCTCAAAACGTCAAGCATTTTGGTTCCTACAAGTCCAGTAGCACCTACAACGGCAATTTTCATTTTTATAAATATTAAAATCCAATAAATTATATGAATACAAAAGTAATTATTTTATTGAATAAAAGAAGTTTAAAATACTTATTTTTGCACATAAAAGCGTAAAAATGATATATAAAAAGGACATAAAAGCATACCCACAATATTTTGAAAATTATCTTTCTTTAATTAAAGAAGAAGATTTGCTAGAAGCTACAAAAAATAGAGTAGGAACGCTCTTGGGATTCTATGGAGAAATTCCTTTGGAAAAGTGGGATTATGCGTATGCAGAGGGTAAATGGACTATCAAAGAAATGGTTCAGCATATTTTGGATTCGGAGCTTGTGTTTTTGTATCGAATTATGTCTATTGTGAGGGGTGAAAAACAGGAATTGTTAGGGTTTGATGAAAATGAATATGCCAAAAATATGAATTTGACTCATATTACCGCAGAAGCTATGCTCAATTCGTTGACACTTCAAACGATGTTTACTTATAATTTTGTAAAACAAATTACTGCGGAGGAGTGGCAAAAAGAAGGAATAGCCAATAACAACAAGGTTCAAGCTGGAGCAATTGCTTTTGCAATAATAGGACACGATTATCATCATAGAAATAAAATAAAAGAATTATATTTGTAAGCTAAATACCTTTTGAATTGGAATTAAACCTTAGCAGACCGCTTGCTTTTTTTGACTTGGAGACTACCGGAATAGATGTAGTAAAGGATCGTATTGTAGAAATAGCAATACTCAAAGTGCATCCAAATCAAAAACGAGAACAATTATATTATAAAATTAACCCTACAATACCTATCCCTATTCAAGCCAGTGAGGTCCACGGCATTTATGACAAAGACGTAGTTAATTGTCCTAAGTTTAGCGAAGTAGCAAAAGAAATTTTTGATTTCATTGCCGATGCGGATTTGGCAGGATTCAATTCTAATAAATTTGATATTCCGTTGTTAATTGAAGAAATGCTTCGCTGCAATTTGGATATTGAAGTAGAAAATAAAAAGAATATAGACGTTCAGGTTATTTTTCACAAAATGGAAAAAAGAACGCTAGAAGCAGCCTATAAGTTTTATTGTAATAAAGATTTGGTAAACGCACACACAGCTATGGCCGATACCGAAGCAACACTAGAAGTTCTCCAATCTCAATTGGATAGATATCCAGAAATAGAAAACAATATTGATTTTATCAGCTCGAATTTTGGAAGTTATACCGATCATTTGGATTCGGGAAAGCGATTTTTGAAAACACCAAAAGGCGTTGTGTTGTGTTTTGGCAAACATAAAGATAAAACCTTGGAGCAAATAGCGAAAGAAGATGCTGGATACTTCAAATGGATGTATGGAGCCGATTTTGGGCTTCATTCAAAACAAATATTAAAAAAATTATGTCTGGAAAGAGGCATTAGATTTGAATAAAGATGAAAGAGAGCCTTGTAATTATTCCTACTTATAATGAAATAGAAAACATTGAAAAAATGGTGGAAACCGTATTGAGTTTTCCCGATTATTTTCATTTGTTGATAATTGACGACGGTTCTCCTGATGGCACGGCTTCAAAAGTTAAAGAAATGCAAGCTCATTTTGCAGAGCGCCTTTTTATTCTCGAACGTTCTGGCAAGCTTGGTTTGGGCACGGCATATCTTATGGGTTTTGATTGGGGATTAGAAAAAGGATATCAATATTTATATGAAATGGACTGTGATTTTAGTCACAATCCAGAAGATTTGCATAGAATAAGACAGGGTCTCATAGACGGAAGCGATGTAGTTGTAGGAAGTAGATACATTAAAGGAGGCGATGTAAAAAATTGGGATATGAAACGAATTTTGCTATCAAAAGGCGCATCGTTGTATACTCGAATAATTACGTGGATGCCAGTAAACGATACAACGGCAGGCTTTGTAGGATATCGAAGATCTTTTTTAGAAAAATTGGATTTTTCCAAAATTGTATTTAAAGGATATGCTTTTCAAATTCAAATGAAATATGCGGCCTATAAATTAGGCTTTAAAATAAAAGAAATCCCCATTACGTTTAAAGATAGAGAGCTAGGAACATCCAAAATTTCTTCAAATATTATAAAAGAAGCTATTTTTGGGGTATTGAAGTTGCGATGGGATAGTTTTTTTATGAATTATTCAAAATAATAAATTAAAAATTAGATTGAAAAAAGGAATCATATTTTTTTTAATTATAATATTGGTAGCTCAGTTATATGCTACTAATGATTCTGATAAAATCCTTTTTTTATCCTCAAAATCCGAGCTTCAATTCAAAGTAGACAATAGTGTAGAATCATTTACTACCCATATTAGATACAAACCACAAGATAGCGTGTGGATGTCTTTTACAGGATTGTTGGGAATAGAGGGCGCACGTCTTTTGATAGACAAAGACAGTGTATATGTTCACAACAAATTGGAAAAAACATATTTTGCTACCCCAATTCAAGAAAAAAACGAATGGGTTCCTTTTGGTTTTTCATTAGAAGATTGGGATATTTTGCTGACAAATCAAACCCTGTATGTTTTAGATTCCCAAAAAAAACCATCGGGCATTTTTGAAAAAAAAGTAAACGACAGTATTTCAAAACGCTTTACATATAATAAAAATAATCAATTACAAAAATACGAAATCATTAATTTGTATTCAAACGAACATTGTATTATTTATTTTTCTAATTTTCAAAAATTAAAAAAATCGAAAGAAAGTTATGCTTATGAAAAGAAAATTGTTTTTTCAAGTCCTGGAAATAGCGAAATTGAACTGACCATAAAACATATAGATTTTATATTGAACCAACCCAAAAATATGCCTTTTGCAAAACAAAGATGAAAATTAGAATAAGCATTTGTTTTTTATTTATTTTTTTCTTGTGTACTAGTTTTGATGTATGGGGGCAATCGGCTACCAAAAAACAGCAATTGCAGCGAGAATATAATGATCTGAAAAAGGAGATTAAAGAAATAGAAACCAATATCCAAAATAGAAAAAAACTCCAAAATATTTCTTTAAAAGAAATAGCGGATTTGAATGCAAAAATAGAAAAGCGAAAAAAATTGGTAGTCAATATGGAATATCAATTAAAAGAAATAGATCAAGAGCTCGTTGTACGTCAAAATGATGTAAAGAAAAACAAAGAAGACATTGTCAGATTCAAAGATGAATATGCAAAAATGATTCGTTGGATCTATAAAAATAATGACAATTCTAGAACCTTCAAGCTTGCTTTTGTGATGCAATCGGGTAATTTTAAGGAAGCTTGGAATCGTATGAAGTATTTAAAAAAATACGGAAACTATAGAGCCAAACAATCAATTGTAATTCAAAACAATATCAACAGAATTTTAAATAGAGTAGAAGCATTGCAGCTGACAAAACAAGAAAAGGCCTCTATGATAGAGAATAGTAAAATGAATCAAATTTCGCTTCAAACCGAAAAGGAAAAAAGAGACGAAATGGTTCAGAAGTTGGGTAAAGAAATGGATGATCTAAAAGGAGAAATTGTTAAAAAAAATCGTGCAGCCGCTGAAATCAATGCAAAAATTAGAAAAGTAATTGAAGAAGAAATCCAAAAGCAAAAGTCTGCGGAATTGGCAAAACGAAATTCGCAACGACAAGCCATAAAAAAAGCCAATGAAGAGGCTATAGCACAAGGAAAAAAACCAATAGCCAAAGAAGAAGATATTGAAAATTCACCGGAAGGAATTCTTTCTAATAGTTTTATGGCTAGTAAAGGAAATTTACCTTGGCCTGTTTCTAGAGGCGTTGTAGTTTCAAATTTTGGAAGACAATCACACCCCGTAGCTTCCGATTTATTTATAGAAAATAATGGTATAGATATAAAAACAGCCAATAATGCAGATGTAATGTCTGTTTATGAAGGAAAAGTAGTAAAAGTTTTTGAAATGCCATCTTATCAAAATTGTGTAATGATCAAACACGGCGACTTTTTTTCGGTATATTCACATCTTTCTAATGTACAAGTAGCCATAGGAAGTGAAGTAAGAGCAAAACAAGTGATTGGCAAATGCGCTTTTAGCGAAGATCAAGGCTATGCGATGACCAATCTTCAAATATGGCACTATCAAGTAAAACAAAATCCTTCAAGCTGGTTGAAAGCTAGATAAAAAATCCTATTTATATGACGACCTCTCCTACCCTTCAAGAACTAATTTTTATAGACATTGAAACGGTTTCGCAGCACGCTTTATATGAAGAAACATCGGAAGAAGTAAAAAAAATTTGGCAAAAAAAGATGCGCTATGAAGTAGAGCGCAGTCAATTGCCCGAAGAAGATTTGTACCAACAAAAAGCAGCTATTTTTGCGGAGTTTGGCAAGATTATATGTGTTTCAGTGGGTATGTGGAGCCAAGCGGAGCAAATGCTAAAAATAAAATCTTTTTATGGAAATGAAGAGCGTGAATTGCTGTCTAATTTTGTAACATTTTGTCAAAAATTAAAATCCAAAAAATATTTGTTTTGCGGGCACAATATCAAGGAGTTTGACATTCCCTATATTTGCAGAAGAATGCTAATACAAGAATTTAAAATACCAGAAATTCTGGATTTTCAAAACAAAAAACCGTGGGAAGTACAAATGGTAGATACCCTTCAGTTGTGGAAATTTGGGGATTATAAGCATTATGTATCTTTGGATACGCTTACCACTATTTTTAACGTTCCCTCTCCAAAAGAGGACATAGACGGAAGTCAAGTAGGACAGGTATATTGGAAAGAAGACAATTTAGAAAAAATTGTTACCTATTGCCAGCGAGATGTAGAAGCGGTGGCACAATTATTTTTAAAATTAAATCAAAAAGAACTTTTATCGCCATCACAAATTCAAATAATTTAAAAAAACATCAAAATCGATATGATATTAGATCCAAAATTACTTGCCAGCCCAATGACTTATGAGTCTTATCTAGAGTATTGGAACGATATTGTATCCGAAAAATCGCCAGAAACGGCTAGATATAAGGAGCAAAATTTATATAAATACGCTCACGCTGCTTTGGAAATAACCCAAAAAGTAGAAAAAACATTAACTCTAGAAAAAAAATTGTTCAACGAAATAATAAAATGGTGCAAAACAGCGCCTTTTTCATTGAATTTGTCGATGATAGCCGAGCCTTGGTGTGGCGATATTTCTCATATTTTGCCGGTATTGTACGCTATACAAGTGGCTAGTGAAGAAAAAATTAGTGTATCTATTTATTTAAGAGATTCAAACGAAGAGTTGATGAATCTTTTTTTGACAAATGGCGGCAAAGCCATTCCTATTTTATTATTTCTCAATCAAAACGAACTTGTAGCAAAATGGGGGCCACGAACCGCAGCGGCTTCAGAAAAATTGACAGTTTTGAAATCTCAAAATCTACCTACTTCGGACCTATATCGTCAACTTTCGGAATGGTACGAGCAGGACAAAACCAAGGCTTTTCAAGATGAATTATATACAATTTTTAGAAATTTAATGAACAATTAGTCTCAAAATAGATTTATTTCTTATTTTTGTGATGTTTTTCAAATGAGTCATACTAAAAAAAATATTCTTTGTATTGTAGGTTCCTTGAACCAAACTACCCAATTACACGAAATCGCTCGTTTTTTGGATACGGAATATAATATTTATTATTCCCAACTTTTTGGAGATGGGTTGGCGTATAAATTTGTGGCTGAATCTGGTTTTTTTGACAACACGGTATTGGGCAAAAACAGTTCATTTACTCTAAAATCCAAACAATATATAAAAGAAAAAGGACTTTCGTATGATTATCGCGGTCAATCCAAAGATATAGAATACGATATGGCTATTTTGTCTACAGACCTAGTCGTGCCTCGTAGTTTTTTAAAGAAAAAAACGGTATGGGTTCAGGAAGGGATGATAGATCCTTTAACGTCTTTGGCTCTTATGGTAAAAAAACTGAATCTTCCTACTTTTTTGCCAGGAAATACCTCGCTAAACGGAACCTCCAATAAAGCCGATATTTATTTTGCTGCATCCAAAGGATATAAACAATATTTTAATTCACTGGGAACCGAAAGCAATAAAATCTTAACCACGGGGGTACCAAATTTTGACAATATTGCAGAAATGAAAAAATTGGAATTTGAGTATTCCGACTATGTTTTGGTGGCCACATCGGATATTAGAGACTTGGGTGGCAATGAAGATCGAGTTCATTTTATTAAAGAATGTGTAAAAATAGCCGACGGAAAACAACTGATTTTTAAGCTTCATCCCAATGAAAATTTTGAAAAATCAAGTAGAGAAATTAGAGAAAATGCACCTGCTAATACAATGATTTACAACACGGGTTCTATCGACCCTATGATTGCTCATTGTCATACGTTGATTACTCAATATTCTTCAACAGTATATTTGGGAATGATTCTTGGAAAAAAGATTTAT
Organism: Chitinophagales bacterium; assembly: GCA_044368545.1. Lineage (GTDB taxonomy): Bacteria > Bacteroidota > Bacteroidia > Chitinophagales > JADJOU01 > CHPMRC01. The sequence goes on from JBIPPG010000007.1 coordinate 7,910, forward strand.
AGCTATTTTCCTATAGAAGAATTGGAGGCAAATGTACCTATTCAAAATGGTGGAAAAAGCGCTGAAATTATATCTGAAATCATTAGAGATTTTATGGAATATGAAGGCAATAAAAAGGATTTTTTGGCACAATATGAACCCGCAAATAAATATTTGTAGTATGCAACAAAGTACAATTACAGTAGTGCAATCCCGAATGAGTTCCACTCGGTTTCCGGGCAAGGTAATGAAAGATATTTTGGGCAAAACGCTACTCGAACGGATGCTCGAACGAATGAGTTTTTCTAAAAAATGTGGCACAATCGTAGTGGCCACCTCCACCAATCCAAACGACGATGCACTTGAAGCGTTGTGTAAAAAAATTGACATTCCTTGTTTTCGGGGCAATGAAGAGGATTTGCTGGAAAGACATTATTTGTGTGCAAAAGCATTTGGCGCAAAAGTAGTAGCCAAAATTCCCTCGGATTGTCCCTTGATAGATCCTACTATTATGGATAAAGGGTTTGATTATTTCTTTGACAATGATTTTGATTTTATCAGCAATCTTCATCCTGCTACCTACCCCGATGGCAATGATGTAGAAGTGTTTAGCTTTGAAGCATTGGAAAAAGCTTTTTTGGAGGCCACAAAAAAAATGGAACGAGAGCATACCACGCCCTATTTTTGGGAAAATCCAGATAAATTTAAAATTGGAAATTTTAAATGGGAAAAAGAACTCGATTATTCTATGAGTCATCGTTTTACGATAGACTACGAAGAGGATTATTTTTTTATCAAAACTGTTTTTGAAAAATTATATCCTTCCAATCCTCAATTTGGACTAGAAGAAATTTTAAATTTATTAGAAATCAGCCCCGAAATCTATGAACTCAATGCAAAGTTTGCAGGGGTTAACTGGTATCGAAATCATTTGGACGAACTCAAAACCATCGACGCAAGCAAAACGAAAAAGATATAACGGTAGAAATAGACTATAGATAATTAGATTATAGACGTTAGATTAATAGGCGGTGAAGAATTTTTTACCCAATCTGATTTTTAAAAATATAGAAACAATGTAGTTTTTGAAATGTTATAACGATTAAAGAATAACCCCTAAAGTTATTGTTATAGATTTGGATCATAAAACCAATATGGAAAAAGGAAATATGTATGCGCTTTTATTTGAAAACAATGAGTTTAAAATTACAGATATATATGGAAACACAAAACCATTAAAATAAGATTCAATCCGTTTTTCTAAGATCAATAAACCATTTCTTTTGGTGTTTTTTGTGGCTTCTTTGAGTCTTTAGTGTATAGCTAATCCTCAAAGTATCTCATAAAATAGAATTCTAATTAAAGGCAAGCCTTCACAAATCGCCATTTACTTTTATATAATGTATTACTTTTGTACAATATTTTGATTCTAAAAAAGTTAAATTCATTAAACAGTATTATTCAATGAAAAACATCCAGTTTCTTTTATTAATATTGACTTGTAGCATCACGCTACACGCTCAAAAGCAGCCGCCATTGACCATTAGCACGCGCAGTCAATTGATTTCCATTGAGAAAAAAATGCAACGCGTGTCGGAGCGTATGATTTTTGATACCAGTCAAGAAATTCGTCAAAAATCGGTTTATGAATATATCAAATTACTCAAAGAAGCCCTGAAAGTAGACGGCTCTTTTTATTTTAATTTTGACAGCATACAATATATGTCTCGTGTAGCACCCGACGACAGTACCTTTCGTGTGTTGACATTCCAGCTAACCCTAAATGATAGAACCGTAAGGCATTATGGCTGTATTCAGCTCAATAAGAAAGCTTCACGAATTATTCCGCTTTTGGATTATTCCGACACCTTTCCACTCGTTCCTCAAATTACACTTTCCAATAGAAATTGGTTTGGTGCGGTATACTACAAAGCAATAACCAAAAAAGTAAAGAACAAAAATATATATTTCTTGTTTGGATATGACCAAAACGATGTATTTTCTTCTCGAAAATTAGTAGAACCCATGTGGATAGAAGGCGACACAATGGCACGATTTGGAATGCCCATATTTGAAAAAACATCAAAATCAAAAGACTTGCTAACCGAAGAGGTAAAGACAAAAAATGAAATGCTATACCGCTACAAAATTGAGTATGCCTCACAAGCCAGTGTAATGATGCGATACGACGAAGAGAAAAAAATGATTGTTCACGACCACGTCATGTCCAAAAATCCAAAACATGACGATTTGGCATTTACAAAAATTCCCGAAGGTTCTTATGAAGGATTAAAATGGGAAAAAGAGCATTGGATATGGGTGCCTTATGTGAGTATAGGCGAGAAAGAAACCAATACCCCCATTCAACCAGTACCTTTTAAAGAAAAAAAACAGTTAAAGCATTTACCCGTTGGCAAATAAAATAAGATCTGTTTTGTTCTTGTCTAGCTGGTATCCCAATAAAAAAGACCCTTTAGACGGAAATTTTGTTCAAAACCACGCACGTGCGGTAGCTACCCTATTGCCTGTAACGGTTTTGTTTGCTACGTCTTTAAAAAATCTAAAAGCTCGTTATTCCGTAGAAACCATAGTTCAAAATCAATTAACCGAAGTTCGTGTATATTTCCGATGGCATCCTTGGAAGTTTATACGTTTTATGAGAACTCTAAATGCATATTTTTTAGGATTGAAAAAAGTAGCCCCTTTTGACATCATTCATGCCAATGTGTTTTTTAATTCAGGCATTTTGGCCGTATTAATAGGTTTGTGGAAGTCAAAGCCCGTAGTAGTTTCGGAGCATTCTAGTGGGTTCAATACCGTAGAAAAAATTTCTTTTTGGAAACGAAAAATGCTTCAAATTTTTCAAAAAAACATACGTTTTTTTATGCCAGTAAGCAAAAGTTTGGGAAACAAGCTAATTGAACTAGGTGTTGAACCTTTTAAAATTGCCCCTATTCCCAATGTAATAGACACAAATGTTTTTTATTACAAACCTAAGCAGGCCAATGCTAAAACTACTTTTTTGCATGTGTCAAACTTTAAGGAACATCATAAAAACATAGAAGGTCTTCTTAGAGCTGTAAAATCTTTGGATAAATTAGGATATGATTTTCAATTTATATTTGTAGGTGATGGAGATATAGAGGCATTAAAAGGAAAAAGCCAAAAATTAGGGATTGATACTAATAAAATAATTTTTCATACTACCAAAATAGGGGCCGATTTGGCGAGCTATTATCAAACGGCCGATGCCTTTGTATTATTTAGTAGATACGAAAATTTGCCTTGTGTGTTACTAGAGTCTCTGTGCTGTGGCACACCTATAATTACTACGCGCGTGGGTGGCATAGCCGAAATAATTGACAAAAATGGGTTTTTGATTGAAAGTGAAGATGAGATAGCGCTTTTTGATGCAATGCGCTCGTTTATAGATAATAAACAAACATTTTCTAAGCAAGAAATAGCTTCAAACGCTCAAAAACTATATAATATTCAAGCTATCGGCTCCAAATTAATGGCGATATACCAAAAAACGACCTAAAAACACCCTTTTTTATTGTTATTTTTGTTGTGCAAATGCCTAGAAATGGGCGATTTGTCTATATTAGTAGACAAAAATCAGTTCTAATCCCCACACTTAAAATGCGTTAAAAAAAGCTAATTTACAAAATTTAACAATTTTTTTTTGCATTCTACATGCTTTTATTTTCAATACTTTAAGAACAACACACACGTAATTTTTTTTTAAAAATGCAATTTTTTTTAAAAAAAGTTATATAATAAAAAAATTTAATCTTAAGTTTACAACGTTTTTTAAACGGGAATTTAAAAACTGAAAAAAGTTAAAATATGAAAAAAATCTACAAGAACGCATCTTGGGATGCAACAAAAATTATGAATGGGTTCAAACACCTACTTTTGATTTGTGGCCTTTTTGTGGCTGGGAATGTTTGGGGGCAGAGTATATCTAATTACTCCTTTTTCACAAATGCTACAAGTTCGTTGACGACAGATAAAAATGGAAATGCTTATACTATGGCATCAGGTACAACAGAGTTGTCTTTGGCATCGGCAACATTGCCAAATTCAGTTTATCATGATGATGATGCGAGTGGTGTGGTTAACATTGGGTTTAACTTTACTTTTATGGGAGTTGTTTATGACCGTTTTAGCGTTAATTCTAATGGCCAAATGAAGCTTGGTAATACAGCGAATGCAACTGCTATTAGTGGAGGTGCTATCACTGTCCCATCAGCTACAGATGCTTTTTTGGCTCCTTTAACTGGAGATAATGCTATTCAGTCAAATGGTAAAGTTCATTACAAGTTATTAGGAACATCTCCATCTAGAGTTTTGGTTGTGGAATGGGTAAGTTTTAGAGTGCCATTTAGTTCAACCTTAGCAACGGGTTCTCTAATGCAAGTAAGGCTTTATGAAAGCGACGGGGTTATTGAGTATGTTTATGGTACAATGTATAATAATTCTGCAAGTAACGCATCGAGAACTGTAGCTATGTCTTCTGGGACTGCTTCAACCGCTTCAACATTTATAGCTACAATTACAGGTACGCCAACAAATTCTAATAGTGGTACATGGACTACATCTTCTTTTGCTCTTTCTTCTAATATGACTAATCTTAATGGATCTTCAGATGGTTCAAGACGTCTTTTTAGATTTACCCCACCCAATCCAAATAATCCATCTGGATTGAATTTTACATCAGTTGGAATTGGAAGTATGACTCTAAATTGGGCGGATGCTACAGGTGAACTTGGGTATCAAATAGAACGAAGTTTGGATGGAGGGATTACATGGACTACAGTAACAACGTTAGTGGCCAATACCATTACATATAACGCAACCGGTCTATTGGCAAATACATCTTATATGTGGAGGGTCAAATCTTATAGTGAGGGGGCTCTATCTTCTGGAATTACAGGGACTCAGACTACTTTGACTTGTCCAACCTTTGCGTCAACCATTTCTATAAATGGTGCTACAGCCGTGACAGGAACGTCATATCCTACTCTTACTGCGGCTATCGCTGATATAGCAGCATGTGGTATTTCACAGCCTACTATTTTAGAACTTAGTAGTACTTATACCTCTGGCTCTGAAACGTTTCCAATTAGATTGACTAGTATTACAGGAGCTAGCGCTACAAATACCCTTACCATTCGACCAGCAACTGGCGCTACTGGTAGGAGTATTACATCTACAAATACGACCGCTACTATAGATATCAATGGGGGTAATTGGTGGATAATTGATGGACGACCTGGAGGAACAGGAACTAGAGATCTAGCAATTGGGAATACTGGTGCTGCTCCAGCTATTCGATTTATAAATGAAGGGTCAAATAATATAGTGCGACATTCTACAATAACCTCAACCGTTGTATCAATAACATCAGGATTGCTAATGTATAGTACAACTACGGGGTCTAATGGAAACGATAATAATACTATTGATAATTGTGACCTCAATGGGGGAGGGACTGCTGGAAATATTATATATTCTTTAGGTTCAACAACTACTACGGCAACCAATAATAGTGGAAATACTATTTCAAACAATTTAATTAGAGATCAGTTTTTGGTAGGTTCTGCTACCAATGGAGTGTTGCTTTCAAGTGGTAATACAGATTGGACTATTTCGGGAAATAGTTTTTATCAGACGGCTACAAGAACTTATACTACCGGCTCCACTCACACGGGGATTAATATTAGTAATTCTAGTGGAAACAATTTTGTGATAACTGGAAACTTTATAGGGGGAACCGCAGCAAGTTGTGGGGGTACTGCTTGGACAGCAACTGGTTCGTCTAACCGTTTTCGTGCCATTTCATTGTTTGTTGGAACAACAACCGCCTCTAGTGTGCAGGGAAATACGATTGCTAATATAAGTCAAACATCTACAAGTGGATCTACGACCGCACCAGGAGTTTTTTCTGGAATTTATTTGAATGGAGGTAATGTAAATGTTGGTACAATTACAGGAAATACTATAGGAGCATCCACAGGTACAGGTTCTATTTTGCTAACTACTAGCACTACGGGAGGAATTAGCTATGGAATATCTGTAGATGCAGCGGGAACTTATAATGTGTCTAACAATAATATTGGTTCAATAACAGTATCGGGTTCTGCAGCTACGATTTCTCACTTATTTACAGGTATTAGTTTTAGTGGAGGGACAACAGTGACAATTAATAATAACACTATAGGAAGTGCTTCTTCGGCTAATAGTATTAATGCCAATACTGCTTCAACAAGTACAACTGTCCAAACAATGAGAGGAATAACTAATTCAAGTAGTGCAACAATTAATATTACAAATAATACTATTGTAAATTTGAATAATGCTGGTGTACCTACTTCAAACTCTACTTCAAATTTAATAACAGGAATTACGTCTACTTCAGGTATAAACACAATTACTGGCAATACTATTCGTAATTTATCTTGTGCTGGTATTGCTACAGGGACAACCTCAGCCGCAAGTGTAATAGGTATTTCAATGACTTCTACCTCAGCTCCAGCTATTGTATCTCAAAATACGATTTACTCTTTGAGTAATACTAATTCAGGGGCGAATACATGTTATGTAGTAGGGTTATTATATTCTGGGCCTACTTCGGGGACCAATATGGTATCTAGAAATAATATCTATGGATTGTCAGTGGCGGGTACTACAGCCGCAGTTAATCAAATAACAGGTATAAATTTAACAGCGGGTACTACTTCTGTTCAGAACAATATGATAGCACTAGGCAATTCGGTATCGAGTGGATATGGAATCAGTGGAATTTTGGAGGCCTCTGGATGCACAAACAATCAATATCATAATACAGTATACATAGGAGGCTCTATTGTTTCTGGTGCTACTGCCACTTATGCTTTCAATAGTGCTACTGCTAATTCAAGAGCTTTTCAGAACAATATTTTCATCAATGCAAGATCTAATGGTGCTGGATCAGGAAAGCATTATGCGATAACGGTAGCAGGGACGTCAGCCAACCCTCCGGGACTTACATCTAATTATAATATATATCAAGCTACAGGGACGGGAGGTGTTTTAGGATTATTTAATGCAGCGGATAGAACATCTTTGTCGGCTTGGCAAACGGCTACAGGACAAGATGCTAATTCTAAAAATGCAAATCCTTGTCTTGCAAATCCTACCGCTTCCACTCCCGATCTTAGGCTAACGGATTGTTTATCGGCTGGAAGTCCTGCTGATGCAGCAGGTATAAATATTGCTTCGGTTACAGATGACTTTGATGGGCACGTGCGCTCTTTGTTTTCTCCTGTGGATATAGGTGCTGATGCGGGTAATTATGGACCTTCAGGAACAGATGCGTCTATTGCGGCATTAACCTCGCCTACCCTTACCAGTTGTCACTCTTCTGCTGAAAATGTTACCGTTACATTGGTTAATGCATCTACTTCAACTCTAGATTTTAGTGCTAATAATGCCACGGTTACGGTAAATGTATCGGGAGCTGTCACACAGTCGTTTACAACGATAATTAATAGTGGTACCCTAGCAGCAGGTGCGTCTCAATCAGTTACACTTGGTACCCTTAATACAACCACAAATGGAACTTATGCTTTTGCCTCATCTGTATCGGTTACAGGAGATGTAAATACTGCTAATAATTCCATTTCCCCAAGTCTATTATTAAAAACATTAACAGGTACATTGACTATAGGGGCTTCAGGACAAAGCTATACAGCATTAACGACAGCTTCTACAGGATTATTTGCAGATATCAACACCTATGGTCTATCGGGCAATACGATAGTGAACATAGTGGATGCCTCTGTGACAGAATCGGGAGCAGTAGCACTTAATCAAATATCGGCTACTTGTGGAGGAACCCCTACCCTTACCATTAAGCCACAATCCACGGCGATTCTTACAGGGACTTCAACAGGAGGTTTAATAACATTAAATGGTGCAGACAATATAACTATTGATGGAAGTAATAATGGCACTAACTCAAGAGACTTAACCATAACAAACACAAATGCAGGAATATCTTCTGCTGTTGTTTGGTTACAATCATCTGGTGCGAACGGAGCAACTAATAATATTATCCGCAACTGCAACATTACAGGTAGTGGTGTAACACAAACTCTTTTTGGTATAGGTTCAGGTAGTTCCACTATCAGTATTACAAGTCTTGGAACTAGTAATAACTCCAACCTATTTTCCAATAATAGTGTAAGTGGGGTGCAATACGGTATCTATTCCCAAGGTGCTAGTGCGGCAGCTAAAAATACAAATAACACGATTTCAAATAATCTTATTAATACTAGTGTTAATACAACAGGTGGTATTAGAGTTGGCTTTGAAGATAATGTAACTATATCGGGCAATACAATATCAAATATTCAATCAAGTGGTACCAACGATGCAATAGGTATTTCGGTTGGATTGTCAGAAATATCTTCTACGGCATCTGCTGGTAATGAGGTTACTAATGCATCTATAATAGGAAATTCAATCGGCTCTGTTGTTAATAATCTCACATATTCTGCAGCTGGAATTGCAGTTGCTTCAGCCACATCTGGAACTACATTAATTGCTAACAATACGATTTCGGGTGTTGCATCTAACGGAACTTTTGGTGATTTTTCATCAGGTATTGTTTTAGGTGGAGGCACGGGTTCTTCAACGAACGTTTATCATAATACGGTTGTAATGCAAGGTATTATTAGTGGGTCAACTGCTGCAAGTCAAACGTCTGCATGTTTGTCTGTAACAAATTCTTCGGCACCTACACTAGATATTAGAAATAATATTTTTTCAAATACACAGATTGGAAACACAAGTGCAACTCTTCGTTTTGCATGTATTGCTCTTGGTTATTCTACTTTCTCTTCGTTAACATCAAATTTTAATAGTCTTAGATGTTCAGGGTCAGGTCCAGGAACATATCAAATTGGTATAACAGGCACGGTAGTTGCAGGAACTAATAGTGCAAGTTTTACAGATTGGCAAACAACTACTGGAAAGGATGCAAATTCTATCAACTTCAACCCAGTCTTTATATCTAGTGCAGATTTACATGCCAATACATCAAGTAACTGTAGTTTAGCAGCAGGTGTTTTTATTCCTTCCGTTACTACAGATATAGATGGAGAGACTAGAAGTACTTCAAATCCTGACATAGGCGCTGATGAGTTTACCCCTACTTTGCCTACTATTACATTAGGTTCGCCAAAAGCTTGTCTTGGTGCTACTTCTTCGTCATTGACCTATACTGGAACTACAGGAAGCCCAAATCAATATACCCTAGATTTTAATGCTGCTGCTAATACTGCAGGTTTTGTAGATGTTGCCTATACAGCATTGCCTGCAAGTCCTATCAGTATTGCTATTCCTGCCAATACACCCGCAGGAACATATACTGCTTCTATGTTGGTAAGAAATACAACATCGGGTTGTATTAGTAATTCTTATACTGTAAATGTTGAAGTATTAGCATTGCCAACAATAAGTGTACCCGCTATTTCAATATGTAGTAATTCGTCAGGAACCCTGACAGCTTCTGGTGCAAATACATATGCTTGGTCGCCTACAACAGGATTGTCAACTACTACAGGTACTTCTGTTACGGCTAATCCTACAACATCGACTACTTATACAATTACAGGTACCGATAACAACGGTTGCGTTAATACTACGACTGCCCTTGTTACAGTAAATCAAATTGTAGCTATCACCACTCAGCCATCAAATCAAGTTGTGCTTCCAGGCGCCAATGCTACGTATACGGTAGCGGCTACAGGAACGGGTTTAACCTATCAATGGGAAGAATCTACAGATAATGGTTCTACATGGAATCCTATTACAAATGTAGGCGTCTATTCTGGGGCTACAACCAATTCATTACTTTTAACTTCTATAAATTCAAGTTATAATAATAATCAATATCGTGTAGTAATAAATGGAACGGCACCATGTAATGCTGAAACCTCCAGTGCCGCTACATTAACATTAAGCAATACTGCCATTACCGCGCATCCTCAAAATGAAACGATTTGTTCTAGTTCAGGGACAGCCAATTTTTCAATAACAACTTCAGGCAATACACCTTTTTATCAGTGGCAGATATCTTCAGATAATGGGGTATCTTGGAATGATATTCCAGGAGAAAACAGTACTACACTTTCTTTATCGGGGCTTACATTATCAAATTCTCTAGAACAATATCGTTGTCAATTAGACAATGGTGCTATTAATAGTAATGCAGCTTTGCTAACGGTTTATGACCCACCAGTAATAAATACACAACCTACAAATCTTACAGTATGTTCTAATGCTACGTCAGGTTCATTTTCAGTATCCGCATCGGGAAGTAATCTTACGTATCAGTGGCAAGTAAGCACGGACGGGGGTTCTGTATGGAATAATGCTTTGGGTTCAAATATTTCAGGAGCTACATCTTCTTCTCTATCTTTTTCATCGTTTACCAATGCAATGAACAGCTATCAATATAGAGTTGTTGTATCGGGCTCCTCGCCATGTACAAGCGTTACCTCTAATGCAGTAACTTTAAATATTACAGGAATAAGCGTTTCTGCATCTGCATCTACCGTTTGTCAGAACAGTCCTGTTACATTTACTACGGGTAGTGGAGCATCTACCGCTGTAACTACAAATCCAGCCTCAATAACGCCTACCGCATCAGGTAGCTATACATATACCTTAGCTACAACGGGTGGTGGTTGTACATTTTCAAATACATCCGCTGTAACGGTCAATCCTATTCCAAATATTACAAAAGCTACAGCAACTCCTGCTACTATATGTAGCGGCGAAGCATTAACGTTAACAGGAGAAAGTGTTCCAGCTAGTGCAGGAACTTCAACATCTTCGGGATCTGGAACTGGATTTACTTCATCATCAGGATATCCTACATTTTTTGGCAACTATTGGTATCAGGATTGGAGTCAAATTTTATATACAGCTTCAGAATTAACGTCAATGGGATTGGTTTCAGGCAATATAACAGCGTTGAGAATAAACGTAGGCGCTTTGCCTTCACCAACTACCATTAATGGCTATTCCATAAGATTAGGTTCAACTAGTAATACTAGTGTTAGTGGTTTTCAAACAAGTGGATTAACTACGGTATTTAATCCAGGAAACTATACTGTAGCTTCTACTGGAAATGTAACTATTAATTTTTCTACACCATTTTTTTGGGATGGACTATCAAGTATAGTTGTTGATGTTAGGGGAACCGGACAATATAGTAGTGCAAATGCAACTATTAACGCATCAAATACTGTTCAAAATACAGTCGCCAGTGCATATACATCTTCAAATAACACTAGTTTTTGGACATCATCTCCCACACCAACCCTTTCAAAATTAAGACCAAATATTGTTTTTAATGGCCAAGTAGGCACCATTCAAACATCAAATTTCACGTGGTCTTGGAATAGTTCTCCTGCTCTTTCTGTCGCTACAGGGACAACAACAGAAACCAACAATGGTGTTTCAGCAACTAATAAAACCTATACCGTTACCGCAACAAATGCAAGCACAGGCTGCACGAATACAGTAACAACAAGCGCTGTAACCATCAATCCAGCACCAATAGCTCCAGCCGCGACTTATTCAACACAATGTGGTACTCTAACTCCAACTTGTTCAGTAACGGGATCTGGAATATCAGGAAACACATTTAGATGGTATACTGAAGCTATTGGCGGTTCTTCTATAACGGGTCAAAACGTCAGCACTTTAAGTGCATACCCAGTGTCTACTTCCACATCCTTTTATGTAAGTGAATATAATGGAACTTGTGAAAGTCCTCGTACCCAAGTCGATGTTACGGTTAATACTCCACCATCAATAACAGCCTCCGCTTCTGTAAACCCTGTTTGTAGTGGAAGCCCTACATTATTGTCAGCTTCGAGTTCAAATACGGGCTATACCTATGCTTGGAGCAATA
>JBIPPG010000165.1:0-6046 GCA_044368545.1 Chitinophagales bacterium
TACTTCTTTTATTTCAGGGAATTGTGATTTTAAAACCGACTCGATGCCCGTTTTTATCGTGCTATTTCGTTGCATACACGTTTTGCAATTGCCTATCATCTTGATCCTTACCACACCTTCATCATCAATGCTCATTACCTCTACATCGCCCCCATCCTCTTTTAGATAAGGTCTAATAGCGTCCAACGATACATTTAATTTTTCTATAATTTCACTCATCTGAGGCAAAAGTTCATATTTAATTTCAAAAGACAAATTTATAGATTCTTTTCTATTTTCTCCTGATTTTTTCGCCAAAATCGAATAATATTGTAATCTACCTCTACATTTTTTTCTTTAATGTATGTATAATCTGCTTCGGGTGGCAAGGAAACCATTACTGATTTTATTTGCTCAAATTCTTCATCGCTAAAAATAGCCTTAAGCGCTATTTTATCGTCCTCAAAGAGCTTGAAAAGATGATTGTAAATAGTACCCGTAGTAAGATTTCGTGCTTCTGCTATTTGTAGTACGTTCATACCATCTTTAAACAATTCTAACGTAATTTCTTGTGTAGTTTGTTTAGCTTTAGTCTTAGCGATAGAAATAGGTTCTTCAATTTCTATGGTTTTCAAATTTTCGGTTAACGATGAGAAATCGGAATGCTGACAAACGCCATATTGCTTTAGCTTTTCAAATTTTGAAAGCGTCATTTTGAGTACCGCAATTTTCATTTCCAACTCTTTTTTCAACGGTGCAATTCTAAAATAAAGTTTAATCTTGGATTCAATGCTTATAATGGGCTTCAAAACCACTTCAATTAGTTGATTTCCAAAATATAAAACAGCCTTTTCCACACGTTCATTCAGCATTGCTTCTCGCTCTTCTTTTCCTTCTATCGAAAAAATTTGCTGCAATTGAACCAAAAACTTCTGATTGACGCCTTCTACTTCTTTCCATTTTGAAAATACCTCTTGCAAATCAGATAAAATCACATCGCTTCCTTTTACTTTCTCTTGGGCTTCTTCAAATTGTTCTATAATTTCTTGAATCGTATCTTTTATCGATTTTAGATTCAAAATTCGATGTAATACACTTTTCAAATACGCATCCTTTTTATCTGTAATAGTCTCTTCCAATCGTTGATTTTCTATACTATTATTTGAAAAAGCTATCAAATGACTAGGATAATTCAACTGCTTGGAAGGATACTCATTGAGCAAATAAATGCCTTCCAAAGATGTACAACGCGATAACGCCACGTATGTTTGTCCGCTCACAAAGCTATCTCTTATATCCAGTTTCACTTTATCAAAAGTCAGGCCTTGACTTTTATGAATCGTAATAGCCCAAGCCAGTTTGATAGGGTAATGCTGAAAACTCCCTACTTCCTTCTCCTCTACCCTATTTTTTTCGATATTAAAATTGTATTCGTATTGTATCCACGTATCTTTATTTACTTGAATTTCCTCCCATTCATTCGCTTCATTTTTTGATTTCACATAAATGGAATCTTTTGAAAGCCTCGAAACCACGCCTATTTTTCCATTAAAATACTTGCGAGGAAAACTTATATCATTTTTCACAAAAAGAATTTGACTGCCTTCTTTTAGCTCCATCATAGGCTCAATGGGATAGGAATTTTCTCTAAAATCACCACTAATTTCGGCGTGATATACATAAACCGTTCCGTCCAATTTTCGCAATTCTCGTTCATTGATTTCATCCGCTATAGCTCGGTGTGTAGTCAAAGTAATAATCAAATCATCCGCATTTTCAGGTGGTGAAATTTTTCTTTGATTGAGTGCATCTCTTTCTAGCGCAGTCAGTTGATTATTCCTAATGGCGTTGAGAATATTGATAAATTTTGAATCGCTCTGACGATATATTTTTTTGAGTTCTATCGTATGAATGCCTTTCATTTCGATAACTTTGGAATCGTAGAAAAAAGGAGAACGATAAAAACGGCTGAGTATATCCCACGTACTACCATTGGCTACAGGCGGTAGCTGGTATAAATCCCCAACAAAAAGTAATTGTACTCCCCCAAAAGCCTCGTGTCGATTATCTCTAAAATGCCTCAAAATAAAATCAATGGCATCTATCACATCGGCGCGAACCATCGATATTTCATCAATTATCATCAGGTCAAGTTCCTTTATCAAGGCTCTTTTTTCGGTATTATAGCGCAATTTGGACAATAATTGCTTCAACCCTATTTCTTCATCGCTGTCCGACCAATTTTCGGTGGGATTGAAGGGTGTAAAAGGCAAATTAAAGAATGAATGAATGGTTGTACCCTTTACATTTATTGAAGCTACGCCCGTTGGTGCTAGGACAATTTTATTTTTGGGACAATGCGAAATAACCTCTTTTAAGAAGGTACTTTTGCCCGTTCCCGCGTTGCCTGTTAAAAAAAGTGACTCGTTTGTTTCAAAAATGAGTTTCTTTGCTAATTGAATTTCAGTATTGTTTTCAAATTTCATCATAAAAAATAACTTAAAAATATGAAAGTTTTCCCCAACCTTAGGACTGCAATATTAAAAAATATTACGGAAATAATTCAAAATAAAAATGTATTAGACTCATATATCCAAAAACAATTCAAGGCCAATCCAAAATGGGGCTCTAAAGACCGAAAAACCATTGCTCAATGCACCTATGATATCGTTCGTCATTATGAATTTTTGATGCATTTCTCCGATTCCAAAGAAATGGTATTGGATACCTATCTTAATTTTTTAAACGAAGAAAATCAATTTGATTTTGAAGCACTTAGAGTGCAATATGAAGCCGAATTACCCTTTGAAACGCTCTATTCTGTGCCTTCATTATTTGCCAAATTGGGCGAAAAAGAATTGGGCGAGAACTTTCAAGCTGTTTGGAAAGCGATGCACAAGCCAGCACCTATATTCTTGAGAGTCAATCAATCACAGACTACTTTGGACATTTTTACCGATACGCTTTCAGAACACAGTATCGAATTTGAGGTTTTAGACAATGTTCAATATGCTGGAGAAAAATTAGAAATGGCTCCCGTAATTAAACTTTTAAAACCTATTGCAAAAAATCATATTTTATTTGAAGAATTTGGATCACATTTTGAGATTCAAGATTTGGGTTCACAATTCATTTCACAATTTTCGGATATTTCCAAAGCTAAAAAAATCATTGAATCTTGTGCAGGAAATGGTGGCAAATCCACTCATATTTTGGATATTACCGCAGAAAATACCCAATTAGTTTCATTTGATATTGAAGAATCGAAGCTAAAACATTTGGACAAACGTGTGGCGCGAATGTTTGGCAAAAAAGTAAAAACAGAACTGGCCAATGATGCCAATATGGATAAATACAAAAACTTTGCGGATGTATTATTTATGGATGTTCCTTGTAGTGGCAGCGGTACAATTCGTCGTCAAGCCGACCTTAAATACAGAATATACGAAGCGCCATTAATCGAAAAATGGCATTTGCAAAAACAAATTATCGAGAATTTTGTACCCACTTTAAAATCAGGCGGAAAGCTTATCTATTCTACGTGTAGTATTTTTCCTTCGGAGAATGATGACCAAGTACAATGGATTGAAAGTAGAGGATTTATCTGTACCAAAAAACAAACGCTATTGCCAGGTGAATATGAAGGCGATGGATTTTTTGTAGCGGAATTAATCAAAAATTAATCACTTGATTATCTATCCCAAAAAATACATTTTCGGGTAAATGCGATTGCATAGCTTGATGACGTCCCATGTGGTGACTTAGATGAATTAAATAGGTTTTTTTAGCACCAATACGAGCAGCTACAGCCAAGGATTCTTCCAATGAGAAGTGCGAAGGATGCGGTTTTAATCGTAAAGAATCTAGTATCAAAATGTCTAAATCTTGTAACTTTTCAAATTCTGATTCGGGAATAAAATTGACATCGGTGAGATACGCCATTTTCCCAAAACGATAGCCAACGCAGGGCATATTGCCATGCATAACAAAGATAGGAATGATTTGAATCCCTTCAAAATTGATGTTTTCATTTTCAATCAAAGTCAAATTAACTTTGGGAACGGCATCGTATTCTAGGTTGTCAAAAGCATAGTAAAACTGTTTTTTCAAACTCGTCCATGTAAGTGAATTGGCAAAAAGAGCTATAGATTTTTCTTGTACAAAATTCAAGCCTCTTATATCATCAAAGCCACCTATATGATCGCGATGTGGATGTGTGAGCAATATCGCATCAATTTTATTGATTTGATTGCGAAGAGCTTGCTCTCGAAAATCAGGACCAATATCGATTAAAAAATGTTTCCCTTCAAACACGACAAAAGCACTAGTACGCAATCGCTTATCTTCTATATCGGGGCTAAGACATACCTCACAAGTACACCCTACCATTGGAACTCCTACCGACGTGCCCGTCCCCAAAAGCGTGATATTATTTCCCTGCATTACTCGGTAGGTTTTGTATGATCAAAATTCATTTCATTGGCATGCGCAAAAAGCAAATCAATTTTATGCAATGTTTTCCGTCCTTGTTCTGATTGAATTTGAGCCCTATCAAAATCTATCGTAGCAATAATATCAATCAACTTTGAAAAACGAACTTCGGGTGTAAAATACTTATTAATAACCACTACTTTTTTATCTTGTAGAATACAAAAACCCGAGTTGAACTGACCTTTTTCATATCGAAGCTGATAGCCTGCTTCTTTGATGAGTTCTTCTGTTTTCTTAAGATTGTATGTAGAAAATTGCACGTATTAGAAAATTACATTTAACAAAGTGTAAATCTAAAAAGGATTTTTGAAATGAAAATATTTTTTTGAAAATCTACGATAAACTACAAATAATTAGGCCTATCGGTCAATCGTATCAATTCGTATTTGTTACCTGTTTTGATAATCAAAGGCACCTTTTCTACCATTACTAAATTGGTATCCAAGTTAAACCATTTTTCGGGTGTCGTGGTAATATTTTTGAGCCAAAGATTGATTTTAATCGCCAATCGATCTTTGAACGAAAGTTGATTTTCGGTAGATAAGACCTCTTCTAATATCACAAATCTAAAATCGCCAGCGATATTATTTTCTTTCAACGAATGATAGCGACTATTGATATTTACTTCGCCTTTTTTCACCATATCTTCGATAACGATTCGCAAAAATTGGCTAATTTTCTCTTCTACTTTGAATCCAAGATAAAACGTAATTCTATATACGTCATCTTTGGCAATAGTATCCACTTTGTACTCGCATGTATAAGGGCTTTTGGTTACATGCACGTGTACAAACCAATAATTATCGGCTCTTTTGGGCTGTTTTTGGAGGATAGAATATATAATTTTGTATTCAATCTCCGTTTCTTTGGGCGAAGTAGATAAGAACACTAAATTCGTAGCAAATTTAGGCAATGATTGGTCTTTGCTCAAAGCCATCAATTGATCAATATAATCTTTGATAGGCACATATTCTCTCAAAGCTTCTTTGATTTTAACCGTTCTCCATCGGCTAAACATGATGAGAATAAACAAGCTAGATACAATCAATGTAAAATATCCACCATGTGTAAATTTAATTAAATTAGCTATAAAGAATGAACCCTCAATTATAACATACGTCAAAAACAACACCCAAATAAACAAAGGCGCACGGCGTTTTGTAATTAAATATTCACGCAAAAGAAGCGTCGTCATCAACATAGTAACTGTAATAGCCAGTCCATAGGCAGCCTCCATTGCGGCCGCTTTCTTGAAGAATAGAACTACCGCAATACATCCAATTAATAGAAAATTATTGATAATAGGAATATAAATCTGTCCCAACGTAACGGCAGGATATTTAATCTCAATTTTAGGGAAAATATTGAGACGAACCGCCTCACTAATAAGCGAAAAACTTCCACTTATCAATGCCTGAGAAGCAATAATTGCAGCTAAGGTAGCGATACCAATTCCCACTAATAAAAACTCTTTTGGCATCATCGCAAAAAATGGATTTTGTCCATTTAAATATTGACCTTCATGCTGAAGCAACCAAACGCCTTGTCCAAAATAATTTAGAATTAAAGCTGTTTT
>JBIPPG010000166.1:0-6015 GCA_044368545.1 Chitinophagales bacterium
GACAGTATTGGTCAGGACAATCCTGTCCGATTTAATAGCCAAACTCAAAGCATGGAACTCACCTTACAAGAGAAAAGGTTTGTTTTTGATAAAAACGACCTATTTAAAGCTATTTTTAGTTCGTATTCTATTGGGAACAAATGAAACTACTTCAAAATATACCTTGGCTTAAAACCAATTTATAGGCTTTTAATTAGGCAAAATTGTATTGAAAATGGAGTTTTTTCACAACCTGACGTTTTGCAGCTACCCGAAGGGCGGGACTTTTACCACAAAACTTGATTTGAAAAACGAATGTTTGATTAACCACAAAACTCTCTTTGGAACACGAAACCCCGCCTTTTGGGTAGGTGCTGTTAGTGGCTGCCCTTCTTTCGGTCAATGGTCTGGCGTGTCGAGTTTGCACTGTCCTTGTGCGGTTGGGCAGGCATACTCTTTTGCAAGCTTTGGTCTGTGCGTTGGCTTGTGTGGCTTGCAAATGTGTATGACTGCGAAGGGTCGGTATAGTTGTCTGTTTATAATATTTATGACATTGGTTTAATCAAGCTTTCAATAAAACTAATTTCTTCCTTGGTCAAACGATATTTTTTATAAAGTTGCTTGTCAATTTCCTCAATTGATTTACTCCAGTCTATATCTGATTTTGAACTAAAGTCTTGAAGAGGGACAAATTGGTAAACATTCTGAAGTACATTCTGTGAAGTTTTAAGTATTCCTATCATAAACCTAAAAAACTTTGATTTAATGAAACTACTAAGTGCAATCGCCTCTGATTTTGTTTTAAAATTTCCAATTGGTATTAAAGAGTCCGTACAAACTGATTTTGGTTTTCCAATATACGGCTTACCCAATATTGAAACTTCTTTATTGTCAGTTAAAAGTCCTGCGCCACCATTACCTTTGGAAATAAAAACTTTCCAATTTTCAGCTAAATCAATATTTTTTGTTATGTATTTTTTGTCAACGTATCTAATCTCTTCATACTTACATCTTAGCTCATAAAGATTTCCTGTATGAGTAGGCTTTGATATTCGTTCTGCATCCATGCCAAGTATTCCAAATGCATTGCGACCTTTAGTTATAGAAGTTATTGATTGGAATTTATTACTAGTAACCTTGCTAATTATGTTATAGCTAAAACTACTGCTCAGAATAATGTCAAGGCCATCTTCAAAAAGCGGTCTTTCATTAGTAATTTGGTTATCTTCATCATAGTACTCGGTAAATTTTACATTGCCTTTATGGTTTTGATTATACAAAAAGTAATTAATGCCACCACTAATCTCAACATCTGGGAAAACAGAACTTGAAATCGGAATGTTCACTATACTTTGAATTTTGTTATTTTTCTTAAAATATTCTCTTAACTTCAAAAATGATTTGTCTTGAGCATCTCCTGTAAACCATCTCGATGGTGTGACAAGTGACAAATATTTTGGATTGAGACTTATTGTAAGATATATAAAATCAGGGAAAATTTGACGACTTAAAGATTTATTCTTTGAGTTGCTACTTATTGTCTGCTGATATGGCGGATTGCCAACGATAACATCGAATTTCATGTTTTTATTGTTTAATTTTAGATTGCCTTTTTGGGCTATTTTATTTTCTTTAATTAAGTCATAAGTTGTGTAGTTGGCCTCAATATTACTTACATTTAATTCAAGTAATTTATACACCTTTCTTGTAAACTCATATGCAATTTTAGATGTCGGTATAGAGTAAAAATTGCTAGCAACATCTTTTCCATAAATCTTATACATAGCATAAACAAACTCACCTTGTTTAGATGCAATATCTAGCAACAATGTTGATTTGCTAATTGCTTTAGTAGGTAGCCCATTTATTATTTTATCTGTTACAGTTTCTGGTGTTACAATTTCAGAATCTGATAAACGACTAAATTTTTTCATCGCGTTGCTAGCTCTCAATATTGGTGAAAGAGTTGTATCATTAGCCAACGTATTTATATTGTGAATTTTATAATCTAATTCACTCAATACAAACGGGTTAATGTGTTTTTCAAAAAGAGTAAGTATCTTGTTGTCAAGATTTAGATTAGATGCAATTCGAATATTATTTTGATTTTCTTTAATACATGCAATGATTTCTTGTAAAGATTTGACCTTTGAATCAGTTAGAAATGAGAAAAACAAAATTCTTGCATAATACATGGCAAATTTTCCTTTGTAGTCAATTTCAATTTCACCATTACCTGATGAAGGTTTTGCAGAACCTACATTACCATTCCCATTTTCACCATCTTCGGAATCTTCATCTGTTTCGAGTTCATCTCCATTACCTTTTGCCCCTTTAATTTCTATACCTTGTCGAGAACCGATTGCGCCTTGCTTTTCAATTTCAGCTTTAATTGCTTCAATATCTAGCAATGAAAAATCAACAGCAATTGAAATCGCTTCATCAAGTACACTTCTGCTACTTGAGTATTCCCGAACCGAATCAAGAATATCAGAAGGTTCAATTTGTTGTATTTTGTTTTTATTGAGTACGACAATTGGAGATATTTCAAGTTCTTTTCTGATTCTATCCTCTAGCTTACTGTTACCGTTTTTCTCTATATTTACATTGTAGATTTGTGATTTATGTTCCTGCATTTGGAACATTCTATTTGGATTAAAATCAACCAGTAAAGTTTGTGGTTTCATATTGAATTTAACCACATCACCATTGGGTTCTTTAAATAATCTGATATATTGATTTTGTAAACGAAAAATGGCTTGATCATATTCTTGTGGCGAAGCAGTATCCTTGAAATAAAGGATTGTGTCCCATTCATGCACAGTACTTCCAGTTAGCATTCGATTTACTGTTAGTGTAATAGTTCTTTTATTCTCGCTTTCACACTTTCTGATTTTTGCTTTTACTGATTCAGTGTCTTTATATGCTTTCTCACTTTCAACACCAGAGATATTTATTATTTCGTAGCTGCTAAGGTGCTTAAACCTGTCTTTACTAATTAATGCCTCTAATGCGTCACAAGATGCACGGTAAGGCAAAACGCAAACTATGTGTCTGCACATTTGGCCTTCTTTAATTTTGTCATAATCTAAGAAGCTTAATAAATTCTCGTCCTTTTCTGTACCGTCAATAACTTTTAGTAAATCAAGTATTTCCTTTTCATACTTGAATCTTTTATGAAGATTATTTGTCTTGTCTAGAATTATTGATTGAGGTCTGAAAAGTTCCGAAAAGGTATAGGTTACACCGTGCTTTTTCATTTCCTCCATTTTTTTTCTAGAGGATTCGTTTGGATTAAAAGCAAAGCGAATCATTTGGGGAAAACCGTAATATGGATTATCCCATTCTTTTATTTCATCTTTATTAAGGTTTTCTAGGTCCCATTTCTTCTGGTCTTCTGCAATGTTTGAAAATTGATAGAATGCAATAATATCATCAATCGTGAATTCGCTGTTCATCAAAATTCTGTATGGTGTCCCTGAAAGATGAATTCTTACTTTTGCATTAAACGCTTTAGTGTTTACGTCTATATCATCCAGGTCAAGGTCATTAAGTTTTAATTCGTTTTTTATTTCCTTGTCGCTTAGTTTTTCCTCTCTAAGTACTTTGCCATATTCAGCAGCTCTTGCTCCAAAGTGTGTTTCATCAATTAATAATAAGTCCACCTGACTCTGAAATATTTTTTTGTGTTTGGTCTTGATGATGTCGCCTTGTAGGTCTTGAAGCGTTAGAAATAGAACTATTTTTTCATTTTTCTTTTGTTTCTCTGATATAATGTTTTCGCTTTGAAGAAGCGAATTGCTGTCTAGAAAGGTAAACCCATCAAACTTCACATGGCTTTCTGTTGTTCTTTTCCATTCTTCTTTTACATCTGCTTTTGCTGATACAACAACTACAAGTTTTGCTCCCATTTCTACCGCACAGCACATGGAAGTAAAAGACTTTCCAAAACGCATAACAGCATACATCAAGAGATTTTTCCTCCCTTTTTTAAGTGCGTTTTTAAAGTTTTTTATCGTGGCATCTTGGTTTGGTCTTGGGTCGTAAGTTTCATTTCTTCGATAAGTATGGGTTATTGGCACATGACTTTCATCAAAACGGTAATATTGATATTTGGGGTCATTATTTTGATGACCCGTTTTTATATTTTTTATTGCTTCTTTTAGGTCTTCTTCAGTTGCGTTTTTAAAAAATTCATTTGAGTAATGTGGAATATTTTTTAAAGTATTTCTTTCTAAACGAGTACGTTTTAATTCATTCTCTAAAAAATAGTGAACCGCATAGTCCCTAAAAAATGTATCATCATCAACCTTTGCTACATCACCAAATTTCTTTACAAGTTTAGGAAAGTGCTTTCTCCACTCATTCAATCTAACCTCTATTGGACGATATGTATCACCTACTTTTAGGTAGTTGGGCACAGTTTCGGTAGTAAAAGCATAAATCTGAGGTTCAACCCTTCCTACAATCAATTCGTTGAGCACATCAACGTTTATCTTATTTGTATTAGCCATATTCAGCGTTTCATTATTTGTTAAGCAGGTCAACAAACCTGATTCTTTTTCCTATTTCTTTAGTTAATGAGTCTTTCTCATCCCAGTCCTTAATAATGCAATAGTTTCCATTATGTGTTAAAATATTGTTGATCTTGCATCCAATACATTCTTTTGTTTGTACTGTTTTATGTCCAAATAAATCTTCTGTTATTTCCATAATTTCCGAACAACTATCAGGAATGACACCTTTTAAACCGTCCATTTGCCAGACATTCCATGATATTACATCTGCAATGATTTGAATATTTTTAAGAGATGGCTCCTTGTCAAATTGGTGTTTGTAGTTTTCAATAAATGTTGTGAGTATTGCTTCACGAGCTATGAGCAAACTGTCACCTTGCCATTCAAAAGCGTATGTGTTTCTGTATGCAGCTATTGTAGCTTTTAACCATTCAGATTCCGTTTCTGTATTCTCGTTTATTATTCTTAATTTTCTGTCTAAAATTCCAATACGATTTTGTACTAAAATAAACTCACCAGTTGTACTGTCATATCTGCTTGTTATGTAAGGTGCCTCTCCGCATGAAATTTCTAAGCGTTTGTCCTTGATGTAGTCTTTCCATGTTTTTGATTTTGGGAATAAAATTTTGTCAAGGTTGACTTCCCAAGATTTTGCTCCATTACTTAAAACTATTTCGGTATTAAATACTCCTTCTCTTTCAAACCAGGCATTGTCGATTAAGTTATTTTGAGCATTACATATCCATGAAGGAGTAAATACCTCTGCCATTTCTTTTGACCTATTTATTTGTAGTATTTTGTCCTTGTGAACCCTAGGCATTATAATACTTCCATAGTCTCCAGTAATTAAATCAGGGCTAATTTGTGAGTGGTAGTTGTATGACTCTCCAATATGTTCATAGTTGTCGGTTGCCCAGATAATATTTTTTCCTGTGGTATGGTCAAATAATAAAGTGTCAAGAACATGAGGATATTTCTCGATTAATTCATTTTCTAATATGTCTATTCCTGTCCGCACTTATATTTTTACTTTGTTAGATTTTAAAAGGTCTTTTACATCAGTTTCAAGAATATTGGCTATTTCGTAAAGGATTTCTAGTCTTGGTTGCTGTCTATTTTGAACATAGGCATTTACCATGTTATAGCTTTTGCCTAATTGTTCGGCAAGCCAAGTCTGCTTAATACCCTTTTCGTCCAACACTTCTTTTATTCTGTTCATTTGTCTAAATGATGTCTGGTAGCAAATATAGTTTTTAATTATTTCGTATCTCATTTTACAAGATAAAAAGTAATCAAATTATTTTCAACAGTCTTGTCTGCGCGTTGGGAAAAAATGGCTCTTTTGGTTTTGCGAAGGGTCGGCTTGTGTGTCGGGCAAAACCAAATGTGCCATTTTGTGCGGTTGGCATTTCGAATCATTTTTCTGTAGGTTTGATGTTGCTCTGTTGGTCGTCACAGGGTTGCCACTAACGTCAGACTGTGAAAAAACATCACAATCCTTGCACCAAATATAGTAAAA
>JBIPPG010000167.1:0-5847 GCA_044368545.1 Chitinophagales bacterium
AGAATCTCGTTTTTTTATGCGTTCTATTTTTATAGTTATGGGTGCTGAAACCAAAATGGTTTTGTTAAAAAGATGTTGGTTTTGATTTTCAAAAATTAAAGCCGCCTCATAGAAGATGATTTGATTTGGATGCGAA
The DNA here is from genome assembly GCA_044368545.1 of Chitinophagales bacterium. Classification (GTDB taxonomy): domain Bacteria; phylum Bacteroidota; class Bacteroidia; order Chitinophagales; family JADJOU01; genus CHPMRC01. Next base: position 137 of record JBIPPG010000167.1, read on the forward strand.
ATACAAAATTTATGAAAATCTTTCCAAACAGCGGGATGAACGATATTGTTTAGGCTATGCAATAAAAATTTGTTTTTAAAAACTATAGAAGCCATCCAAGAAGACTGATATATATCGTCTTGATACGCTTTTTTTCCAAAAACAGAAATGATTTGTTTTTTAATTTCAGTACTCGTGTTTATAAGGTCTTTGGCGCGCTTATCGGCATAATACGCTACGCCTCCTAATTCTAAAAACATTTTGAGCACCGTGCTTTTACCACTTCCTATACCGCCTGTTATGCCAATTTTCATACTTATACTTTTAAATTTTTCCTCGTTTTCCTAAGTCAATCACTTCAAAATTTTGTAGTTTTCCGTTGTCTAAGGTGAATGTAAGTGCCGTCTTCATTATATGAAAACCCTCTCTACCACAAGCGCCGGGATTGATACTCCACAAATTATGCTTTTTATCTTCTTGTACTTTTAGTATATGAGAATGCCCGCATACAAAAAGGTTTGGATTGTGCTGAGGCATCAAATCTCTAACGCGTGAAGCATATCTTCCAGGATAACCTCCAATATGCGTCATCCAAACTTTGAATCCTTCAAGATGAAAAAGATTGTCCTCGGGAAACTGAATTCGTATTTCAGCACCATCAATATTGCCATATACGCCTCTCAAAATCTTGTTGAACGATTGTAGCCAAGATACAACTTCTTGCGAGCCCCAGTCGCCAGCGTGCCATATTTCGTCCGCTTGTGTTAAATAAGGATCTAATTTTTTTTCACAAAAACTATGCGTATCAGAAAGGAGAATTATTTTTTTCAATTTTTTTAGAAAGATTTAGAAAAAAGCGTCGTAAATATGATGGATTTTGTGTGTATTATCTTTATATAAATTTATAGCAATAATCTCAAAAAAATGCTCTTCATTCAACTCATTTTTTTCTTTAAATTTAATAGCGCCTTCAGTCAAAAAACGTTCCTTACTTTTAGTTACCATTTCTTCTGGATAGCCTATTCCTTGTAGTGTTTTAACTTCTACAAATATAAGTTGATTCTTTTTATTTCTACAAATAAAGTCAAATTCATAAGGTGTAATTCTGTAATTTTGATGAAGAATTACATATTGGTTTGAGCTCAAATAAGCTTTGGCTATTTCTTCCCCTTTTTTTCCAATTTCGTTATGCGACGCCATTTTATCAAAATTATTGTATATTTGCGACCGCTAAATTAATAAATTATGTCGAAAACGATGAGAGAATTGGTTTTGAATTTTCCGAATCAATTAAAAAAATCTTTTGAAATAGCTGAAAAAGCGCAACTAAAACCAAAAAATGGCATTAGAAATGTCTTGATTTCAGGATTGGGAGGCAGTGGAATTGGAGCTACTATTATCAATAATTTTTCGATTGATAGTGCCAAAAAACCTATATTAATAAATAAAGGCTATTTTTTACCAAAATTTGTAAATCAAAATACGCTTGTTATTTGCTGTTCATATAGTGGCAATACTGAAGAAACTATGTATGTACTTCACAAAGCATTTGAGTTTGGAGCACCTATTGTATGTATCAGTAGTGGGGGCAAAATGATTGACTTTTGCAAGAAAAATGGATTAGATTATATTCAAATTGATGGGGGAATGCCACCGAGAAGTTGCCTCGGATATTCTATGGTTCAGCTTGCCCATGTTTTAGGATATTACAAGATTATTCCTCAAAAAATATCTAAAGAAATCTTTAAATCAATAGCGTTGCTTGAAAAAGAACAACCAAAATTGGATAAAATTACCAAAGAATTAGCCGAAAAAATCAGTGATAAATTACCTATTATTTATAGTGAAGAAAATTTTGAAGGCGTGGCGGTACGTTATCGTCAGCAAATTAATGAAAATTCAAAAATGCTCTGCTGGCATCATGTGATTCCAGAAATGAATCATAATGAAATGGTAGGATGGAGAGATGAAAATCATAATTTAGCGGTATTGTTCTTGAATAATGCGAGTGATTATGAACGAAATCAAGAGCGCAAACTTTTGAATGAAGCAGTTATGAAAAAATATACTCCATATATTTTTAATATCAACTCAAAAGGCAAAAATAGAATAGAACAAAGTTTTTATCAAATTCATTTTGCTGACTTATTGAGTTGTCATTTGGCTGAAATTAGAGGCTTTGATGCTTCTGAGATAGACGTTATCAATTCATTGAAAGGTGCATTAGACAAAAAACCAATCATTTAATTAGACCTTTAAAAAAGATAAAAAAATGAAGGAAATGGGCTTTTTTGACCATATAGAAGAATTGCGTTGGCACGTTGTGCGAGCGTGTATTTTCACTATTATACTTACCATTATTATCTTTTTTTTCAGCAGTTTTGTATTCAATCAAATCCTTTTTGGGCCGCTAAATCCCGATTTTTGGAGTTATAAGTTTTTCTGTAAACTTTCCAATGATTTTTGTTTTGACAAATTAGACATCAAACTCATCAATACAGAAATAGCAGGTCAATTTTATCTGCATATCAAAACCGCTTTTACTTTGGGAATTATGGGTTCAGCGCCTTATTTTTTCTGGGAAATTTGGCGATTTATAAGTCCAGCCCTCAAGGATAGCGAAAAAAAATACGCACAAATCCTATTGAGCTTTGGCTTTTTATTGTTTTTTGTAGGAATTGCATTTGGTTATTTTTTAATATTTCCTATTTCCTTTTTATTTATGACCCAATACAAAGTCAGCGATAACATTACCAATATGCCCAATGTTGCCAATTATTTTGAAAATTTGAGTACTACGGTGCTGTGGAGCGGCATTATGTTTGAGCTACCCGTTTTGATGTATTTTATGGCAAAAGTAGGCATCGTTACCTCATCCTTTTTGTCTACCTACAGAAGACATCTTTATGTGGTTATTTTGATTGTAGCTGGCGCTATTACACCATCGCCCGATGTAGTCAGTCAGCTCATGGTAGCTATGCCTTTGGTATTGCTCTATGAGTTAAGTATCGGCGTTGTTGCACGCGTAGAAAAAGCAAACGAAAAAGAACTTTTGCTCTAATTTTTTTATTTAGGCGCATAAACCAGGCTCTTCGCTTGTATCTCCTCCGCAAGCTTCGGAGGATACCGCTGCGATCCTTTGCGCAAAATCATAATATGTTTCAAATAAAAATTAATAACTTTTTTAATAAATACAAATCTAGAATGGCGAAAGAGATATTTATCATTATCAGAATACAATAAAAATACTTAATAAATTTGATTATACTATTTCCTTTTGGATTATTTTGCTGTATTTTTGCCTTCAAATGAATGAAATGTTGAAAGGAATTAGAGAATTGGATAAGGATGCTTTGCAGAAAGCAATTGTGGATTTGGGTTTTCCAAAATTCAGAGCCAACCAAGTATTTCAGTGGCTTTGGAATCAACATATATTGGATTTTGAGGATATGAGCAATTTGCCCAAAGATTTGATGCAAGCGTTAAAATCTAATTTTGATACACAACCGATGCTCGTAGATGTATTTCAACAGAGCAGCGATGGCACAATAAAAGTTGGTTTTAAAACCTTTGATAGAAATACCATTGAAGGCGTGATTATTCCTTCCGAAGACCGAATTACAGCTTGTATTTCATCACAAGTAGGCTGTAGTTTGGCTTGTAAATTTTGTGCTACGGGTTTCCTTAAACGCGACCGAAATTTATTTGCTTTTGAAATCTATGACCAAGTTTTTTTACTCAATGAATTGGCAAAAAAACACTTTGGTGGCAAGCTTACCAATTTCGTTTATATGGGAATGGGCGAGCCTTTGCTTAATTATCACGAGGTATTAAAAAGTCTTTATTTGCTCAATGATATTGATCTGGGTTTGGGAATTGGGGCTAAACGAATTACGGTTTCAACTTCGGGAATTACACGTAATATTTTGAAATTAGCCGATGAAAAAATCAAAATCAATCTGGCGCTTTCACTTCACGCACCCAATAATAAAAAACGGGATGAAATTATGGACATCAATTCTTCCAATCCAATTGAAGATTTGATGGCTGCGCTCAAGACTTTCTATGATAAGACCAAAAATAAAATTACTTACGAATATATATTATTGAACGGATTCAATGACAGCGACGAAGATGCCATTGAATTGGGCACCTTGTGTCAAGATTTTCCTGTGTATGTCAATCTGATAGAATACAATCCTGTAGACGGTACGCCATTTGCTCGAACCAAAAAAGAACGTCGCGATTATTTTCTTCATACTCTCCGCACTCAAGGCGTAGAATCTAAAGTAAGAAAAAGTAGAGGCAAAGATATTGATGCAGCGTGTGGACAGCTTGCGAATAAAGTGGTAAAAGGAGGAAAATAGTTGCTACTCTTTCACTACAACTTTACTAGTAGCAAATCCACGATTTCCTTCCACTTTTAACAAATACGAACCTTTGGGTAGGTCTTGAATAGACATAGAAAATTCATTTTTGCCAGCATAAGCCATTTTATTGAAGATAGTATACATTTTCTTTCCATCCATTGTGTGTATTTCAAAATTTAATAGTTCATTTTGAACCAAATTCAAGGTTGTTGTGAAAAATTGTTGAGTTGGATTTGGAAAAATGGACATACTTTTAGAATTCAAACTTAAATTTTGAATAGAAGATGTCACAGGAGATGTCGTATCTTCTACCGATACTTTGGCTACCCAAGTGAGCATTCGAGTATTATTAGCAGACTGCGGCCCACCCCAAGAACCTACTATATAAGCGTTATTGGGATTGTTGTAGATGCGTTGAGCATTGGAATAATCGCCCCATCGTTCAATAGAATCTGCGGTCATATCTATTAAATTGGTTCCATTTTTAAGTCGTACGATATCGCTAAACTCGCCGTTTGTATTTTGATAAATCATACTCATTCCCGGCGTGCTGTCAAATACACAATGAGAAAAAGTATACAACACTTTATGCGGAATAGCATTATCTCCCATCAACGTCATTGAGGGATAACCATATTCAATATTGCTAGATGAAAATAGGGAGGTTTTCACTTTTGGAGTAGCCGAACTTACATTTTCTATTTTTCCCAAAAATACACCCGCATTGGCATATTGAGGATTAATAGAATTTGAGCCAAAGTGTACATAATCATTTTCATATATTGCCGCCAATACACGAGCATCATTAGTCATCAATTGCTGACGAATCCCTGCTGTACTTTTTCCTTGAAATGCATTGGGTGGAAAACCATATTTAATAGGTGATTTGAGTACTTTTTGTTTTATAGCCGCACTTCCCGAATTATATGAATTGGTTATTTCCAATAGGAAAATGGTATCATTGGTAAAATCTACGTTTCGCACCGATAGAAAATACATATTATTGGGCATCGTTTCGGATTGAAATTTTGCAGGGCAGATATTTCTCAAATTTCTATTATTGTATTTAATGTCGCTCCAAAGCGTGTATTTGAGCGAATCGCCTTGATAGCCTCTGGTTTTGTCTATTTGCCAAATTACAGATTGTTTGAAACCTACTGTCCAGCTCACATTGTCTTTTACTTGATTGAAGGTAATGAACAAATCGCTGCCATTTACCGCAATAATTGGATAATCGCTCCACGTGCTGTCGTTGAAACTATTGCCATTGAGTTTATAAAAATTCCAAGCTCCTGCAGGATCATTGGTTTTTGAAAATCCCACAATAATGGTAGAATTAGTACTTAAACTTCCCGAAAAACA
>JBIPPG010000169.1:0-5765 GCA_044368545.1 Chitinophagales bacterium
GTTAAACAAATTAATTCACTGCTAATAATTGTACTTCAAAAATCAAGGTTTCGTTTGGCAAAATAGCTCCTGGAACGCCTTGCTCGCCATAGGCTAAATATGCTGGGATAATCAAAGTAGCTTTTTCACCTACATTCAACAATGCAATTCCTTCGTCCCATCCTGGAATGACCATACCTTGTCCCAATACAAAATCAAGGGGTGCTTTACCTATAGATTGGTCAAAAACTTTGCCATTGGTAAGCATTCCTTTATAATGCACTTTTACTTGGCTATTGGCAGTAGCGCGCGCGCCATCGGTCGTTGTAGTTTTTACATAATACAATCCTGTTGCTGTTTTGGTAGCATTAGGATAGGCTTTTTTTACAAATTCTTCAAAGATTTTGTAAAGATTAGAACTTTGATATTTTCCATATTTATTAGCTTCTTCGGCTTTTTGTTTTTCAGCTTGAATGCTTTTTTGTGTTTCAAAAACAGTAGGTGCATCAAAAGCTTTGGCTTCTGCGGTATTTCTAATGATTCGAATACTATCAATTCGATCTCCTGGGGCTATTTTATTGACTACATCCATTCCTTTGATTACTTTACCAAAAACACTATGAATACCATCGAGCCAAGGCGTAGAATTGTGTGTAATGAAAAATTGACTGCTATTGGAATTAGGGCCTGAATTAGCCATTGATAATACACCTGCATCGTCATGACGAAGGTCGGGATGAAATTCATCGCTGAATGTATAACCTGCATTTCCAGTGCCTGTACCGCTAGGGCATCCACCTTGAATCATAAAATTAGGTACAACTCTGTGGAAAATAAGTCCATCGTAATAAGGTTTTCCAAGAGGTTTTTGTACGTTTTTCATAGTACCTTCCGCCAAAGCTACAAAGTTAGCTACCGTCATCGGTGCTTTTACATACTCCAAGCCTACCTCAATAATTCCTTTGGAAGTATAAATTTTAGCTACCATATCTTTTGTAGGTACAAACTTAGCGGTGTCCGAAATAGCTTGTGTATCGGAGTTTTCATTTTCTTTTCCTTTGCATGAAAATAGATTTGCAAAAATTGAAATAAAACTGAAGATAATTAGGATTTTTTTCATTTATCTAAAAATTAATTAATTAGCGTTAAACTCTTTTTGAAATTGTTCAAAAGGCGTAGTTTTATATTTATTTTGTGTAAAATAATTAAGAATCATATACATTTCATTACTTTGGACATAACCTGCTACTGTTTGTATCATTCCCAAATCTTCATTCAAAAACGTAGTAGAAGGATAACCCATTCTTCCATTTAATAAAAATACCGCCAACTCGTGCGTGCCTCTGTTTCCGTTTAACTGCATTTTGTATTCTTTGCCATTAAACATTACAGGTTCTTCTCGTTCTGCATTGAATTTTACGGCATAGTAATTTTTATTGATATACTGGATTACTTTTGGATCTTCATAAGTAGAAGCATCCATTTTTTTGCACCATCCACACCAATCGGTGTAGAAATCTATCAAAATTTTCTTTTTAGATTTGGCATTTGCATTCAAAGCTTCCTGCATAGTCATCCATTTGATGCCTTTGTGAGCTACTTCTTCGGTTTTAGCAGCTTCTTTTACTTTGTTTTTTGTCTTTTTTTGAGCAAATAATGATGTAAAAGATACCATCATTATAATCAAAATCCATTTTCCTTTATTCATAATAATTTTTTTACTTTTTAAGAATACAAATTTACAAATTTGGTTTAAAAAAAGATTAATTTGTGGTGTTAATATTTCTTAATACCTCTAATTTGAATTTTAAACTATGCACATAAAACCATTGTAATATCAAGAAAGTTCCTATCCATAATACAAAAAGATAGATATCTATGTACATAATATCTACTTTGTACAAAACACGATAAAGTGCTATAGCAGAGAAAAATAGATTGATAATTCCTAATGTCAAAACAGATTGCCATTCTTTTAATCCCCTATAAACCAAATGATGAGAAAGATGATCCCTGCCTCCAATAAAAGGGGATTGACCTCTTAATATTCTATGAATGAAAACAGTAGTTGTATCAAAAATAGGAATGGTGAAAATAAAAAATGGAATCAAAAATTGATTTACTTGAAAATAGCCTCCGTTTTCGGATCTAAAATTCCAGATATATAGAATAGAAATATATGCCAAAAAGACTCCTAAAAACTGTGAACCACTATCGCCCATATATATTTTTGAAGGACTCCAATTGTAGAATAAAAAGCCCACAATAGAGGATGCTACCACCATAATAATAGCGGATTCAAATGTAATAGACATACTAAAAAAAAGTGTGACTATAGCAGTAATGATATAAAGCGACACTATTGAGGTAAGTCCATCCATATTGTCTAGCATATTGATTGAATTCATCAAAAACACAACCCAAAATACCGTACAAATGGCATTCCAAATTAGATTTGAAGATAAGGGAATGGTAATTTCAAAAAATACTAAGATGATTCCACAAATAATTTGTCCAATTAATTTCAATAATGGATTGGTATTTCTAGCATCATCGATCAATCCAATAAAAAATCCAAACGAAGTAGCTAAAAACAAAGCTAGTAGTGTTTTTAAATTATTGATTTCTATATGATTGATTAATAAATAGAATAATATGCCTATGAAAAATATAAGGAAATTTAAATAAAATGAAATACCTCCAAGTGATGGTTTTCTTGCTTGCCATCTCACTTCATTTTCGTTTATATTTCTAACGCCTAAATTAAATGAAAACTTTATTAATAACCAATTTATAAAAATTGAAAAAAGTATGGGCGTAAGAATAAAGAAAAATAATAATATCATATAAATGAGCTTTCTATAATTTCCAATCAAAAAACGTTTTTAATCTATTTTTTGGACTTTTCTTAACTATTTTTTCAGTATAGTATCCATCGTGTTTTTCGGTATATTCTTTTCCATAGCTGCCATATCCATAGCCATATCCGTAGCTATTATTGAGATAATAAGAAGCACCTACACCAAATTGATTGACCACTAAATATAATTTTTTGTCATTAAATTGATGATGAATTTCATTCAAATTAGACAAAAATTCCATTTTTGAATAATTGGCTCTAACTACATAAATAGGAATATCTACTTTATTTATAATTTCAATGGATTCGTTTACAAGTCCTACCGGTGGTGTATCTATAAATACATAATCGTATTGGGTCTTTAAATAATCTAAAACCTCATTGAATCTTGCACTCAAAATCAATTCAGAAGGATTGGGAGGAATAGGCCCCGAAGTAATTACATCAATATTGTCTACAGATGGTAAATGCTGGATAGCACTATCTATATCGGAATTATTACTCAAGATCGTACTCATTCCTATAGAATTGTTCAATTTGAATGACTTGGCGATACGTGGTTTTCTCAAATCCAAGTCAATAATTACCACTTTTTTATTTAATTGAGCATATACAACGGCTAAGTTTGATAATACAAAAGTCTTTCCTTCTCCCGAAATGGTACTAGTAGCAGCAATAGTTTGAAATTCGCTATTATGAATGTATTTCATATTCGCTCTCATTTTTTTGAATGCTTCTGAGATTTTTGATTTAGAACCTGTATTTACTACAATTTTTGTAAGTGGACTTGTTTTAGTTTTTTCTGATTGATCTTGTGCCTCTTCTACAAAAGGAATTACTCCTAGAATTGGAACATTGGTATTGGTTTGAATGTATTTCATCGAAACAATTTTGTCAAACAAAATATAACGAATCAATACTAACACAAGAGAAACTAAAGCAAATATTAATAACCCCGTGGTATAGAGTAAATTTTTCTTAGGAGAAATAATTTCGGCCTTTACTTTTGGGGGCTGCAAAACTATATAATCAGAAATTATAGACGATTTGTTTACCAAAAATTGGTTTTGTTTTTCCAATAAATCAAAAATAAACTTTTCTTTGATTTGACTTTCTTTTTCTAATTGTGAAAATTGTGAATTTAAATTGGGAAATGAATTTAAATTTCCTTTAATTTCACTTAATTTTTGTCTAAGTGTAAAAATTTTATCTTCATTAATTTGAATTTTTTTTCCAATTTTATTTTTAGAAAATTCTATGGCAAAATTCAATCTGCTTTCTATTAATTTAATGGTAGGATGTGTAGGTTTGTAGTCGAGCAATAAATTGTTTTTGGCATCTACTAGATTTTGGATTTCTGTAATTTCCGAAGCCATATCGGACGATTCCATTATACTATTAGATAATTTAGATTTGCTATTTCCTTTTAATCTATTCAGCTCTTTGATCTGATTTTCCAAATCTAATTTTGAGTCATTTAATTTTTTGATATTATCCAAATATTCCGTCAACTGACTTGACGGTTCATACATTAGATTGGATTGTTTGAAATTATTAAATTCTTTCTCGTTTTTCCAGTATTCATCTTTGAAAATTTGTAATTGCTGCTCAATATATACAAGCGATTTTTCGATCTTTTCTTGATTTTCTTTTTTGTCATACTCTAGAAAATTTTCAATAAGCTTATTCATTACAAAAATAGACTTAGGCGTATTGTGAGTTCTAGAATACAATACAATATTTTGATTGGGACCTAGCTCTACATTTATGAGTCCTTGAATATAAGATTTGATAGCATTTTCATTATTAATCTTAAAGGTATAATCACCTAAGTTTCCTCTTTTGGAAGTAGGTGAAATATTTATAATCAAATCTTTATTTGCAAATGTTTTTCCATACGCTAGATTTTCTTTTGAAACTATTTCCCCATTGAGTTCATAAGATATACTATACGATTTTTCTTCAAAATCTAATAAAATATCAACACCATAAAGTGCTACATTTTTCACTTCCGTATTCGATAATATGATGTCGTTTGATATGGGAAAAATCTCAAATTTTTTGAATGGCAAAACCCCATTTTTATATAATTCATATTTTAAATTATAGGTTTCAATAGTTTTGTCAATTAAAATATCAGATTTGATTAATTGAATATCTCTATTAATTTTGGTTTCATCATCATTCTTGACCAATGAACTGGCATCTTTGCTCAAAAAATTATTTTCATCATTTCCTTTTTTTCGAATCAAGGACGCATTGGTTTCAAAAATTGGATTGGAATATCTTATGTATAAAAAAGGAATAAGTACACAAATGATTCCAAAAACAATGATAAACGGAATAGATTTTCGAGTAATAAAGAAAAATAATTTCAGGTTGAAATTATCTATAAATTCATTTACGCTATCTTTATGTTGTATTGAGCTACTCAATGTTTATATTATTTATTAATAGTGATAAATAAGAGAATGGTGGTGGTAATAGAACTAATAATAGAAAGTGGCACGGTAACTATTGGCGCTACATCGGACATAGCATAGAATACGGGTCTTCTCCTTTCTTGAACATAAATAATGTCATTGGATTGTACCAATAACTCTGAGTTTTGAATACCTTGTAGCGTACTTAAATCCACTTTGTATACATCTGGATTTTTCAGATTTCCTCTAATTAATTGAATGTCATAAGATTTCATGTGTCTGTCTATCCCTCCAGATTTTGCCAATACTTCAAAAATGTTAGTAGGTGTTCTGTTTAAAGGAATAATCATCCCTTCGGTTCCTTTAAACACTATAGCTCTTCTATTTTCTACTTTGAGGTATAAAAAAGGATTGTTGTATATATTATCAAATTCTTTTTTTAGTATTTGTCTCAATTCTTCCTCATTATATCCGTCTACTTTCTTTTTACCTACAATTGGCAA
>JBIPPG010000170.1:0-5757 GCA_044368545.1 Chitinophagales bacterium
AGTAACCAATGGATGTAAACGAATCGCTTTTCCTTCTACCAATTTAGGCATAAATGCTTGGATTGATAAACGGTGAAGTGTAGGTGCTCTATTCAATAATACTGGATGTCCTTTCAAAATATTTTCAAGAATATCCCAGATTACAGCATCTTTTCTATCTACTAATTTTTTAGCTGATTTTACAGTTCTTACAATTCCTCTTTCAATCAATTTGCGGATAACAAATGGTTTGAACAATTCTGCCGCCATATCTTTTGGAATTCCACACTCGTGCATTTGCAAAGTAGGACCTACGATAATTACCGAACGACCCGAATAGTCAACCCTTTTACCCAACAAGTTTTGACGGAAACGTCCTTGTTTTCCTTTCAATGAATCAGAGATTGATTTCAACGCTCTACCACCTTCTGCTTTTACGGCATTAGATTTTCTAGAGTTGTCAAATAATGAATCTACCGATTCTTGCAACATTCTCTTTTCATTTCTCAAGATAACCTCTGGCGCTTTGATTTCAATCAAACGCTTCAAACGATTATTTCTGATAATTACTCTACGATACAAGTCATTCAAATCCGAAGAAGCAAAACGACCTCCATCCAAAGGCACCAATGGTCTCAATTCTGGTGGTACTACTGGCAATAAACTAATTACCATCCACTCAGGCTTATTCTCAATACGTTTGTTACTTTCTCTGAAAGCTTCTACAACGCTAAGACGCTTAAGAGCTTCTTGTTTTCTTTGACGCGAAGTCTCAGTATGTGCTTGATTTCTAAGCGCATAGCTCAATTCGTCCAAATTGATATCCGTAAGCAAATCACGAATAGCCTCTCCACCCATTTTAGCTACAAATTTATTAGGATCTGAATCATCTAATAAATAGTTATTTTCCAATTCTGGGCTATAGATAGCAGCCATGTACTCTTCCTCGGTAAGTAAGTCCATCTTTTTATAGGCACGAACTTCTTGCTCACCTTTTTCATTCAATACATTGATTTCTTGGCTAGCTGTTCCTGCTTGAAGTACGATATATTTCTCATAATATACAATACTTTCGATGTTTTTTGAACTCAATCCAAGCAAGTATCCAATTTTATTTGGCAATGATCTAAAATACCAAATATGAACTACAGGCACTACCAATTGGATGTGTCCCATACGCTCTCTACGTACTTTTTTCTCAGTAACTTCTACTCCACATCTGTCACAAACAGTACCTTTGTATCTAATTCTTTTATATTTTCCACAATAACACTCATAATCCTTTACAGGTCCGAATACTCTTTCGTCGAATAATCCGTCTCTTTCTGGCTTATACGTTCTGTAATTGATGGTTTCTGGTTTTGTAATTTCACCTCTCGAACGCTCTTTGATAGCATCTGGAGATGCCAAACTGATTGTAAGAGATTTAAAATCACTTTTGGGTTGTATTGCTGTATTTTTGTAATATGCCATTTTTTTCTTTATTTAAAAAACAAATACATTAAAATTATTAATCAAATCTCAAATCTAGAGCCAATCCTCTCAACTCATGAACCAATACATTGAATGATTCAGGAATACCAAACTGAGGAATATTCTCACCTTTCACAATTGCTTCATAAGCTTTTGCTCTACCTGGAATATCATCGGATTTGATGGTCAATAGCTCTCTCAAGATATTAGAAGCTCCGTACGCCTCAATAGCCCAAACCTCCATCTCTCCAAAACGCTGACCTCCAAACTGAGCTTTACCTCCCAATGGCTGTTGTGTAATAAGTGAGTAAGGCCCCGTAGAACGTGCGTGCATTTTATCGTCCACCATGTGGCTCAATTTAAGCATATAAATCACACCTACTGTAGTTTTTTGATCAAAACGCTCTCCTGTTTCTCCATTATATAAATAAGTAGAACCTAAATAAGGCAAATTGGCTTTTTTCATCCAATCGTCAATTTCTGTAACAGAAGCACCATCCAATACTGGAGTAGCAAATTTAACACCAAGTTCTTTACCAGCCCATCCCAAAACAGATTCGTAAACCTGTCCTAAGTTCATACGAGAAGGTACCCCAAGTGGATTCAATACAATATCCAAAGGCTCTCCATTATCCAAAAAAGGCATATCCTCTTCACGAACAATACGAGCTACGATACCTTTATTTCCGTGTCTACCCGCCAATTTATCTCCTACTTTTAATTTTCTCTTAACCGCAAGATTTACTTTAGCTAATTGTAAAACACCATTTGGCAACTCGTCACCTATAGTCAAATTGTATTTTTCTCTCTTATAATATCCTGTAATTTCGTTCCATTTAAGGTTGTAATTATGGATAATTACTTTTACTTGTTCATTTGTTTTTTTATCTTCAGTCCAATTGGTAGCATCTATTTCTTTGTAATCGATACCAGAAAGTACTTTTACTGTAAATTTAGAACCTTTTGCTACCACTTCTTCTTTGAAGAAATTCTTAATTGAATTTGAAGTTTTATCAGCCAATACTTTCTCTAACTTAGAAAATAATTGTTTTTTAAGATCCGAAGACTGAGTTTCGTATAATTTTTCTAATTTTTCTAACTCAATTTTCTCAATACCTTTTTTCTTATTTTCTTTATTCGCTCTAGTAAATACTTTTGTGCTAATAACAATACCTTCTGTACTTGGTGGCGCTTTCAAAGATGCATCTTTCACATCGCCTGCTTTGTCACCAAAGATGGCACGCAATAATTTCTCTTCTGGAGTAGGATCGGATTCACCTTTTGGTGTTACTTTTCCTACCAAAATATCACCTTCTTTTACTCTAGCACCAAGACGAATAATACCATCGGCATTCAAATCTTTGGTAGCATCTTCCGATACGTTAGGGATATCCGCAGTCAATTCTTCAGGGCCTAATTTCGTATCTCTTACTTCAATATCATATTCTTCAATATGTATAGAAGAGAAAACATCTTCTTTCACAATTCTTTCTGAAATCACAATCGCATCCTCAAAATTGTATCCTTTCCAAGGCATGAACGCCACTTTCAAGTTTACACCTAATGCAAGTTCTCCTTGATTTGTTGCAAATCCTTCACAAAGTACTTGACCTTTTGATACTCTATCGCCTTTTTTAACGATTGGTTTCAAATTCACACAAGTTCCTTGGTTGGTTCTTTGGAATTTTGGTAATTTATAAGTAGTAATCTCATCTTGGAAAGAAACTAATTTTTCCTCTGGAGTTCTATCATATAATACTTCAATACGCTCAGCATCTACATAAACGATTTCTCCTTCACGCTCTGCATTAATAAGGTTATTAGAATCTTGTGCTACAATACGCTCAAAACCTGTACCTACAATTGGAGCTTGTGGTCTCATCAAAGGCACCGCTTGACGCTGCATGTTTGATCCCATCAAGGCACGGTTTGCATCATCATGCTCCAAGAAAGGAATCAATGAAGCCGAAACCCCAACAATTTGATTTGGCGCTACGTCAATATAGTCTATATCACTCGGTGGCAATAATGGGAAATCCCCTTGATATCTAGCGATAATGCCATCATCTGTTATTTCTCCTTTGTCATTAAACTCTGTTTTTGACTGAGCTATTCTCATTTCATCCTCTTCGTCAGCAGAAAGATAAATTTGGTCTCCTTTAAGATCAATTTTACCATCTTCTACTTTTCTATAAGGCGTTTCCAAAAATCCTCTTCCGTTTACTTTTGCATGTACACACAAAGTAGAAATCAAACCAATGTTTGGTCCCTCTGGTGTCTCAATAGTACAAAGTCTACCATAGTGCGAATAGTGAACGTCCCTTACCTCAAAACCAGCTCTCTCTCTAGAAAGACCTCCTGGACCTAAAGCCGAAACCCTTCTTTTATTCGTAATCTCTGCTAATGGATTCGTTTGATCCAAAAATTGAGATAATTGAGAAGTACCAAAGAATGAGTTAATTACAGAACTAAAAGATCTTGAATTAATCAAATCAATTGGAGTAAATACCTCATTATCTCTCACATTCATACGCTCTCTAATCGTACGAGCCATACGTGCCAATCCAGTACTGAATTGTGCATGTAATTGCTCTCCTACGGTACGAACTCTTCTATTGCTCAAGTGATCGATATCATCGATTTCAGCTTTACCATTAACCAATTGAACTATATAATTCACAATAGCTACAATATCCTTTTTTGTAAGAATTTTTGTAGTCATTGGAACATCCAATTGCAATTTTTGATTAATTTTATATCTACCTACCTCACCCAAATCATATCTTCTATCAGAGAAAAACAATTTATCAATTACATCTCTAGCCGTTTCATCATCGGGTGCTTCTACACCTCTCAATTGACGATAAATCGTATTCAATGCTTCTCTTTCGCTATTAGAAGTATCTTTTTGAAGTGTATTGTAGATTATAGAATAATCTAATGCACTATCATCTTTTTGAAGCGTCAACATATCTACTCCAGAATCTAAGATATTATCTATCATATCTTCTGTTATTTCGGTATCTCTTTCAAAAATAATTTCATTTCTTTCAATAGAAACTACCTCTCCAGTATCTTCATCTACAAAATCCTCAACCCAAGTTTTAAGTAATCTTGCTGCTAATTTTCTACCGATATAATTTTTTACGGTGGATTTAGTTACTTTTACTTCATCTGCAATATCAAATAAATTTAAGATATCTCTATCCGAATCATATCCAATTGCTCTAAGCAACATTGTTACAGGGAATTTTTTCTTTCTGTCAATATACGCATACATTACATTATTAATGTCTGTAGCAAATTCCATCCAAGCTCCTTTAAAAGGAATAACTCTTGCAGAATAAATAGAAGTTCCGTTAGGGTGAACAGATTGACCAAAGAAAACAGATGGAGAACGATGCAATTGAGTTACAATTACTCTTTCCGCTCCATTTATAATAAAAGTACCTTTCTGTGTCATGTAAGGAATATTTCCCAAAAACACTTCTTGTACTATTGTTTTAAAATCTACGTGCTCCTCGTCGCTACAAGAAAGCTTTAATTTTGCCTTTAAAGGCACAGAAAAAGTCAAACCACGCTCAATACATTCTTCTAAAGAATAACGAGGTGGATCAATATAATACTCCAAAAATTCAAGTAAAAATATATTACGGGCATCAGAAATTGGGAAATTCTCCTCAAAAACTTTAAATAAACCCTCATGTTGACGATTTTCATGGGATGTATCTACTTGAAAAAATTCGATGAAAGATTCTTTCTGAATATCAAGTAAATTGGGAAAACTAGAATTGATTTTTGTTTTTCCAAAATTAACTCTAGGTTGGTTGATTGCTTGATGCATAATTTATATAAATTATATATTAGAAATGTTTATAATACAAACAAATATAGGCTTGCTCATTTATTACATGAGCAAGCCAGTTTTTTTCACTTTTTTTAAGTGCGAGAATGCACTATTTAATTTCTACAGAAGCACCTTGCTCTTCTAATTGAGCTTTAGCTTTTTCTGCATCTGCTTTAGAAACTCCTTCCAAAATTGCTTTTGGAGCAGCATCTACTAAGTCTTTAGCTTCTTTCAATCCTAAGTTTGTAATGTCTTTAACAACTTTAACTACATTCAACTTAGCACCACCAGCGCTAGTCAATACTACATCAAAAGCTGTTTTTTCAGCTTCTGCAGCAGGTCCAGCAGGTCCAGCCATCATTACAGCACCAGCAGCAGCAGGCTCAATTCCATGCTCCTCTTTTAAAATTTGTGCTAATTCTTGTACTTCTTTTACAGTTAAGTTTACTAAACTTTCT
>JBIPPG010000171.1:0-5749 GCA_044368545.1 Chitinophagales bacterium
TATCAATCACTTTTATAATACCCTCTTCAACTTTAACTAATGCAGAATCAAAAGTTCCACCACCAAAATCAAAAACTAACCAGTAGCCGTTTTTATTAGATGATGCAACACCATAAGCAATTGCGGCTGCATAAGGTTCTTGAACTAATTCAACATATTCCAAACCTGCTAACTCAGCTGCTTTTTTTGTAGCACTGATTTGATTCATTTCAAATGCTGCTGGAATTGTAATAATTGCAGATTTTACATTTTCATCATCAACATAAGATTTAAGAGTTTTAAGTACTTCTGATGATAATTCTTCAGAAGATAATTCTGAACCTGAATCGGTTTTGTACTTAATGGAATTACCCATAGTTCGTTTAAATTCAATAAAAATATTTGATCTAAACGTTAAGTCGGTAAAAGCTTTCTTTTTGTCTTTCGGTAATTGCGCATATGCTTTATCGCCAACCATAAAACCTTTTTTTGTAACCATTACACAAGAAGGCATAGTATCCCTTTGTGTGTCTGTTCTGTACATCTTTGTTTTTCCGTTGTCATAGACTGCTATTGCCGAGTTTGTTGTACCTAAGTCAATACCGAAATCAATTTTTAATCTTGCCATTATTATATATTTTTATTCGTTAAATGCTACAGTTACTTTAGCGGCTTGTATCATTTTGCCTTCAAAATTAACTTGTGGTTTAATAATTCTTTTAATTATTTGTTTTCCTGATTCTATTGACTCATCAAATTCAAGTGTGGCTACCATATTCATACCTGAATTATAGTTTATTCCAATAAGTTGAGGAATTTCGTAGCCATAAGCTTTGAGATTATCAAGAATAGTTTCAGAATATTTTTTAAGATGTTTATATCCTCTAATTTCTTTGTCCATTACTTCTAAATTCATTTGAATTTTTGTCACTTCATCAGCCACTTTTAACACCAAAGAATGATCTTTCTCTCCACCTTCTTGTTCTTTTGAATTTCCTAATGATTTTATAACCTCATCAACAATCTTTAATTGTTTGTCGTAAATCTCAACCAATTTATCATCTAATTGTTTTATTTTATTTTCAGAAGCTAATTTTGCTTCTAAGATTTGAGACTCTATCCCCGTTTGATTATTAGATATCTTATTACGTAATAATCTATATACTAAACCACCAAGTAATAAAATTACTAAAGTAGCAATAATCCAATATAAGCGGTTTTTCTCAACATCTTTGTCTAGCTTGGAAATACCGTCTTTTGTGGTTGTTTCAGTTTGCTTAATTTTTATTCCAAGTTGACTTGCTGTCTGTGAAATTGCAATGCTATCTTTTTCAATTTGGCTTTGTAGACTAGCTATTTTATTATTGGCTACTGAAAGTTTTGAATTAATTGTTTCTATTTCAGATTTCCGTTTGCTGTTATCTGATTGAAGCGTTGCAATTTTTTCAGTCAGAGGTCTGATTTGATTATCTAAATCCTCTTTAGTCACTTGTGCAAATGCACAAAGTGAGGAAAAGAAAACTATTGCGAATGTGATTTGTTTTTTCATTTAGTATTCTGCTTTTTGAATTTTGGATTTAATTTCAGTTATGATTGATTGCTGTTTACTTGTTTCTGATGCTTTTTCATTATCAGCCTTTTTCACAAGTAAATCAATTTGTTTTTGTTTTTCATTTATTTGCATGTCTTTATCTGACTGACTTCTTAAAAATTGCCATTGTTTTATATTGCTCATTTGATAATTTAAAGTGTCAAATTCAGATTTGAAGTATTGGAAATTCTTGATTTCTTTTAATCTATCTTCTGCTCTTTTTAATTCAATTTCCAATTTTTCAGAAGGCGCTAAATCAACAACAAATTCTTTGCTATGAATCATATAATCATCCACATACACTTCTATTCGATGTTTACCAATACCGTAAATACATTTATCTTTACTGCCATAACCTAGAAAATTAATTGACTTTGTCCTTAAATTTAAGTTTAATGTTTCTGAACGAGAATATCCAACAGGAGAGCTTTCTGAGTTGCGAATTATACTACCATCAGGTTTAATATACTTTATGTAAAAAGCAACTGCTTTTTCCTCAATAACTTCTACTTTAAGATTTAATCCAATATATCGTATAAATTTGGTATATAATGGTTTATTGTCTGTATTTGTTATTTCAGATGAGATAATTTTGAATACTAATTTTGGAGGTATATTTTTGTATTTGTTTATGATTTTTATTATTGGAGAGTTTTTTAATGAAGTTTCTTTTAACCAATTCGCTAGCTCTAAAAATTCTCTTTTTTGTTCTTCTTTATTACTTTCTTTGATTTTCTTTAAGTTATTATCAGACAATAAATCAATTATCATTTCATTTACCTTCTGCCATTCTATTGAATTTTTGATATGGTTTACAACAGCACTCATATTGATATTTTCGGATAACCTAATCATATCTGATGACGATAAGTTATTAATATTTAGTTCTTTACGAATTTGTGCATATATTTCCCTCTCATTCTTCTCGTATAGATCTTTTACTGACTTCAAAATACCAACAACTTGTATAAGCTCAATGTCTTTCATTTCTTCAAGCGTTGCGATATGGTCTTTTGCTCTATCTTTTGTTAATTTACCAACTGCAATAGATTCGGCTAATTTATTCAATCGCATAGCATTTTCTAGATAGTCTTCCGTACTATCGTTTTCTTGACTTTCGTTAAAATAATCAATACCACATTGCATGATTTCTTTTGCTAGGTTGTCAGCAATCATTTTATACTTTAAATCGCTAACCCCTAATAATGACTTTAAAAGTGTTAAATCAGATTTAGTATTTTCGTGCAATTTTAAACCATATTGAAAAGCATTAATTTTATTTTCATTTCTTTTTCTTTTTGCACTTTCAATTTGACTTTCAATATTATGCACTGGCTCTTCGGTAAACTTTTGTGATAAATATTGTTTAGTAGTTCCATTGCAATTATTAAATAATTTTAATAACTCGGCATTTGAATACTTGCCTTGCATTTGTTTTAATATATCATCGACAAACTTTTCAACTTGCTTTTGATTGTCAACAATATAGGCTGTACCAGCAACATCATGAACAAAATCTGTAAAATTTTCTGATTCTATCAGTTTAATTTTTATTTCAATTCCTTCTTTAATTTCCTCTTGAGACTCTCCTAATAATTTTAATGTCCCAATATTATTAAAACAAGAATAGTTTTTTGGAGTTACCTCTTTTTCGGTTGTTATTTTACCCCAAATTTCAATTGCTTTTTCTTTATCTCCATTTATTAAATAATTAATGGCAGTTTCATCAAAGGAATTAGTATTTAAAAACCAAAATAATGAATTTTCAAGCATATCCTTGGATTGCTGAATTGCTGAAAAAGCTTTTTCAATTTTATTTTGGTCTCTTTCAATGCTATCTAGAAAAGGAAAATCATATTCAGATTTTATCTCTTTTCCTACTTTAGCATAAGCAGTTATTTTTCCTTTTATGGCTTGAATTTCTCTTGCCGAAGCGTTTGAAAGAATCCCTATTATCCTGTAAGGGTTGTTTTTGATTATATCCATTTCTAAATCACTGTATAAAAATCTGTTGAGATATTGTTTTTATTATAAATTTTAAATTTCTTATCTTCTACTCGTAGTTATATAAAACTGCCAAGAATACGCTTGATTACTATTCAAACTTTCTGTTCCTATATAAGGAATTACTCCAGGCGCAGAAGCTCTAAAATCATATTCACCCGGCGTTAATTTTATATTTTTTGTTTCATAGGGTGAAAAACGATAGGTTTCGGCATTCATTTTAAGAGTGAGTGTTTTACTCGTATTATTAAATATTTTCACCTCTGAATCGTAATCTGATGACTTACCATTAGGAGTGAATACGCTTTGGTCGCTTTTATTGACCAGTTTACCAACTTTTACAAACGATTTATGAACATAACCTTCTCTGTCAGTAGCTATGTCTATGACATTATAATAATCATTTTCTGCTTGAAGAGAAACAATAAAGATTTGAGTTTTTGGTTTTAAAGAACTGATGATATTATCATCGCTACTAGATCCTTCTCTAAAATTTACTTGTTTAGTAATTGTGCCAAGGTAGGATTGGCTATAGATTGTATTTGATATTAAAATAAAAAAGATTAAAAGCAGTATTTTTTTCATGTTATAAACTATTTAATGATTTTTAAACTTTAACCCACATTCCCCATCATAATAGTAACTCTTTTTGGAATTATTATAAACAATAGGAGCACGGAGTTCTGTTTTCATAAATTCTAAATAATTATAAATAGTTCGTTCTGATACACTAATTTTTTTGGCAAAGTCTTTTGGACTTCCCGTAAGTTCAACTTCAATTAGTTCATGAATCTTTATGATAGTGCGTATATCCAAATTATTTACAATTATAGCTATCCTCACTGCAATCAGAATGCAGTTTACAAAACAAGCGAGTAATATTTTTTTTATCAATACACATCCTCATACAACCCAACCGTCTCCAACAATTCCTTTTCAAATTGATAGATATCATCAATTGTTTCAATAGTTTGGCGGGTTTCGGCTTTGTTATCATTGAAAAGTCCGATGTATTTTTTGCCTCCGTTTAGGTGTAATCGGCACAAGGGTTTGCGGTTGTTGTCATCGAGCAATATGCCGAAATAGGATTGGGTATCTCTGTACACTATTCGGTTTGTTGGTAGTTTTCTTCTGAGTATAGCTACTACAATGCGATAGGCTTCGAGTTCTTCTTCACTAGTGACTACTTTGGTTTGTTCTACTTCTTCGATTTGGTCTTTTTCTTGGATAATCACTTCTTTGTTTAGGGCAAAATGCAAACGTTCGTTGATTTTTTCGCCTATTAATTGTCCGAATGCTTTTTGAACCAACTCGGTGAATTCTTCTATTACTTTCTCGGTTAATCTGCCACTATAGATTTTGGATGCAAATAGTCGGACAAATTCGGGCGATGGTTTGGCTATTTCAGTATCTATTTGCTTTCTTATTTCTTTAATGAATTTTAGTGAACTGGCGTTATCTAATATTTTGTCTACGTCAAAATTGGATTTGTGGAATTTTGCTATTTCATTAACTGCGCTGTCTTTTAGATTTGTTATATCGAATTCAAAAAATGGCTTATCGTCCATCTTGTTCTTCTCATCAAGGTCGGTGAAGAACTGGTATTGAATTCCGTTGGTTAACATTGCAAAACGAGTTTTGGACACATGGAAATAGCGAAATAATTGTGAGCCGTGTACGCTCAATTTTTCTTTCCAGTTTTTACATTCAATTATTAAAATAGGTTCATCATTTTGAATAATGGCATAATCTACTTTCTCACCTTTTTTTAATCCTAAATCGGCAGTGAACTCTGGTACAACTTCGGTAGGATTAAAAGTGTCATAGCCAAGAATATTGATGAATGGAAGAACGAAAGCGTGTTTGGTAGATTCTTCGGTTTCAATTTTGTCTTTGAGCTGATTGATTTTGTCAGCCAGTGCTTTTAGTTGAACTTGTAATTCCATAGTTTGGTGGTTTTGTTTGTTCAAACTTAGTTAAGCTTTTTGAGAGTATTTTACGGGAATCCGCAATTGGGTGCTTTTTTTTATAATTTTACTTGTAATGCTAAACTAATCTACGTTGTTTTAAGTTTTTTTTGTTTGCAACCAGAACAGCCGTATGTGTAACTGTCCTGATGCAAACAACCACAAATATATTGTTTAGTATTTCCAGGTGTCGAGTTGTGTTTTGGTA
>JBIPPG010000172.1:0-5744 GCA_044368545.1 Chitinophagales bacterium
AGACGGACAGAATATAGGTTGGAAAGAAGCATTTATGAGATATTTAATTCCATCCATTTTTAGTTTAACAGGATTAGGTATTACAATTTATTGTGTCATAAAGGCAGATAATAATGTGTATATGAGCAAGGAATGGCAATACAAACAAGCGTATATTTTTTCATTTGCAAATGATTTGTTTAATTTGAATAAAAATGCAAATATAATTTTAATGTTTAGTGAGTTATTCATACTTTTGCTAAATAAGCGCAAAAGAGCATTGCACGATTATGTTGCAGGTACTGTTATTGTGAAAACTAAATATATAGATAAAATTCGTAATGATATGATGAGTTGATTTTGAGTTTAAAAAACTTTTATTCAAAAATTGCTTTTTTCTATTGCGAAATAAAATTAAAATTTTAATTTTGTGACTTATTAAAAAAACTTAATTTTTAATTCTATCCAAATATGAATTTAACATTAAAAATTTGGCGTCAATCTAATAGAAACACGCAAGGAAAAATGGTAGACTACTCAATCTCTGGAGTAGAGCCCGATATGTCATTCTTGGAAATGATGGATGTATTGAACGAAAGCCTTGTAACTAAGAATGAAGAGCCAGTAGCATTTGACCATGATTGTAGAGAAGGTATATGCGGAATGTGTAGCCTATTTATCAATGGCCGTCCGCACGGACCCGATGATAGAGTGACTACGTGTCAATTGCACATGAGAAAATTCAAAGATGGAGATACCATTTATATTGAGCCTTGGAGAGCTAAAGCGTTCCCTGTAATCAAAGACTTGGTTGTAGATAGAAGTGCTTTTGATAGAATAATCCAAGCAGGTGGATATGTAAATGTAAATACCAGCGGAAATACTATTGATGCCAATGCTATTCCTATTCCAAAAGCGGATGCGGACAAAGCATTTGAGGCTGCTATGTGTATTGGATGTGGCGCTTGTGTAGCAGCATGCAAAAATGCTTCGGCTATGTTGTTTACTTCGGCTAAAATTTCACAGTTGGATTTATTGCCACAAGGAAAAGTAGAAAGCCACGATAGAGCCCAAAAAATGGTAGCTCAAATGGATAAAGAAGGGTTTGGAAACTGTACCAATACAGGTGCTTGCGAAGCTGAATGTCCAAAAGGCATTTCGCTTTCCAATATAGCTCGTATGAACAGAATTTACGCCAACGCTATCATTACATCCGAAGAATAATTGATATAGTATATGCACGAATATATTCAGGAAATTGTAAATAATCCTGCTCACTCCCTTTTTGTAATTGGAAATCTTATTATTATTGAAAGTTTATTATCGGTAGACAATGCTGCGGTATTGGCTACAATGGTAATGGATTTGAAAGATGAAGCGCGCGAAAAAGCCTTGAAATATGGTATTTGGGGTGCTTATTTTTTTCGTGGCTTAGCCATGTTGTTTGCTTCGGTACTTATTGAAATTTGGTGGTTGAAACCTTTGGGAGGGCTTTATTTGCTATATTTAGTGTTTGATTGGTGGAAAGGTAAGCAAACTGAAACAAAAGAAGATGATTTAGTAGATAAAAATTCTAATTGGTTTTATAGAAATACGGTAGGGCTTATTGGTAATTTTTGGGCTACCGTTGTATTGGTAGAAATTATGGATATGGCTTTTTCTATAGATAATGTTTTTGCCGCGGTTGCTTTCTCCAAAAATATAATTTTGGTTTGTTTAGGTGTTTTTATTGGTATTTTAGCCATGCGTTTTATTGCACAATGGTTTGTAAATTTAATGGAAAAATATCCATTCTTGGAAACTGCTGCTTTTTTAGTTATAGGAATTTTAGGATTGAAATTAATGTTGTCTATTTTCGAACATTTTTATCCAGAGTCCGCTTTTAGTCATTTTCTATCGAGTCATACTACGGATATGGGTATTTCTATCCTTACCGTTTCAATATTTTTTATTCCAATTTTAACCTCGTTTTTGTTCAATTATCCAAAGAAAAACGTAGATTAAATTTCATATAAACTAAATCCTTTTTGTGAATTCTAGTCCATTGTCTTTAAAAATATCAAATTTAGAGAAATTAAGTTCCGAATTGATGCTTTTATCGCAAGATAATGAGTTTTTGAATGAAGTATACGCAAGAAATAATTGGTTTGTGCCTCAGTTTGTCCAGCGAGCATTAACAAATATAAGTGAAGAATATCTTCATCCTCAAAAACTTTCTAGTTGGATAGAAAAATACCCCTCTGATATAGCCCCTGAAACTATTGGACTTATTCTAGCTGGTAATATTCCGCTTGTGGGATTTCAAGATTTATTGTGTGGCTACATGTCGCCTCATACTATTAAATTGAAAATTTCTTCAAAAGATGAATTTCTTACAAAAATTGTATTGAATAAGTGGTTTGAAATAGATACGGATTTTAAAAATAGAGTCATTTTTGCGGAATTAATCAAAGATATAGACAAAATTATAGCTACAGGAAGCAATAATTCACACCAATATTTTGAGTATTATTTTAGCAAATACAAACATATTCTTAGAAAAAATAGAACGTCTGTAGCCATTGTGCCCAAAGATATCACCGATGAAGAATTGGACGGATTGGTGGATGATATATTTTTGTTTTTTGGACTTGGATGTAGAAATATTTCCAAATTATATATCGAAAAAGGATTTAACACCAATAGACTTTTTGAACAATCGGAACGATATAATTTTTTATTCAATCAGCAAAGGTATATGAATAATTATGATTATCAGCGTACCTTGCTTTTGTTGAATAAAGAAATACATTTAAGCAATAATTTTCTGATTTTGAAAGAAGATAAAAGTTTGCATTCGCCTATTTCCAATATTTTTTATCAATATTTTGAGAATATAGAAGAAGTCTATGCCGAAATTGATACGTTAAAAGATGAAATCCAATGCGTTGTATCTCGAAATGATATTCCTTTTGGGAAAACGCAACAGCCTTCATTGACAGATTATGCCGATAATATTGATGTGATGGAGTTTCTCTTGAATCATTAGTTTATGCAAAAAAATAGTGTTTTTTTTCTCATAGGATTTATGGGCAGTGGCAAAAGCTACTTTGGTAATAAAGTGTCCAAAAAACTTAATTATACTTTTATAGATCTTGATACTTACATCGAAACAGAAAGTATGATGTTTATTCCCGATATTTTTGCACGATATGGAGAGGAGGAATTTAGAAGAATAGAAGCAGATTGTCTTAGAAAATCTATAATTAATAAAAGAAAATTGATTGTCAGTTGTGGCGGGGGAACTCCATTTTTCCAATCAAATTGGGAATGGATGCAAGAAAAAGGACAATCTATCTATTTGAAGCAATCCGAGGAAATATTATTGGCTAGATTGAAAAAGCAAAAAGAAAAAAGGCCTTTGATTAGTCAATTGAATGACGTAGAACTTGAAAAATATATCAATTCAAAATTAAAAGAACGGGAAACCTTATACTTAAAAGCCGATTTGGTCCTTGAAAATATCTCAGTAGACTCCATCGTCGATTACATAAAAAATTTTGAGTAAAAAAAAAAGAGATTGTCGGTAAAACAATCTCTTTTATATTTTAAAACTATGGATTTGGGTTAGATTCCAAAGGCCGCTTTAATTTTATCTACAAAGTCTAGTCTTTCCCAAGTAAATAATTCTACTTCGATGGTTTTTTCATTTGACTTTCCTTTATTGAATGTTTTATTGATTTTTTGGTTTGCTCTACCCATGTGACCATAAGCAGCTGTTTCCAAATACATTGGCGTTCTAAGATTCAAACGTTGTTCGATAGCATAAGGTCTCATATCAAAAATAGTTTCGATAATTCGAGCTATTTCGCCATCATTTTTATTTACTTTTGAAGTGCCATACGTATTGATATACAATCCACAAGGTTTTGCTACTCCAATAGCATACGAAATTTGAACTAAAACTTCATCGCATAAACCTGCTGCAACCATATTTTTAGCAATATGTCTTGTAGCATACGCAGCGCTTCTATCTACTTTGCTTGGATCTTTTCCGCTAAATGCACCACCACCATGAGCGCCTTTGCCTCCATAAGTGTCTACGATAATTTTTCTTCCTGTCAAACCAGTATCGCCATGAGGGCCACCAATTACAAATTTTCCTGTAGGATTGATATGATATGTAATTTGGTCGTTGAAAAGGGCTTGAATTTCTGGTTTCAATTGTTTTTTAACTCTTGGTATCAAAATAGAAATCAAATCGCTTTTGATTTTTGCTAGCATTTTACCTTCTTCATCAAAATCGTCGTGTTGTGTAGAAATTACAATAGTGTCAATTCTTGAAGGTTTGTGATCATCCGAATATTCAATGGTAACTTGACTTTTTGCATCAGGTCTCAAATACTTGATTTCATTGTTTTCTCTTCTCAATGCAGCCAATTCTTCTAATAATTTATGCGATAAGTCTAATGCTAATGGCATATAATTATCGGTTTCATTGGTAGCATATCCAAACATCATACCTTGGTCTCCTGCTCCTTGTGCATTTGCTTTCGCTTCAAAATCTGTGATTTCCGCTTTGCGATCTACACCTCTATTAATATCGTCTGATTGTTCATGAATGGCTGATAAAATACCACATGAATTAGCATCAAACATATATTCACTCTTTGTATATCCAATTTTAGCAATTACTTCACGAGCAATGGATTGTACATCTAAGAATGTTTCGGTTTTTACTTCACCCGCCAATACTACTTGGCCTGTAGTAACTAATGTTTCACACGCAACTTTTGAGTTGGCATCATACGCCAAAAAATTATCAATAAGCGCATCTGAAATTTGATCAGCTACTTTATCTGGATGACCTTCGGATACCGACTCCGACGTGAATAAATAGGGCATAATTTTTGATTTTAAATTTTTTAAAAAAAGAGTACAAATGTACAAAATAATAAATTATTTAATTGATATTTATCAAAGGAAATAAAGTAGGCCGACTAGGAGCTGCATCCAATTTTATATTTGAAATATTGTGCTGAAGTAGATAAATTCCATCTTTTACGCTATCTGGAACATAAATTAATTCGGTAATGGAATGATCGGTTTTTGGATTTTCGGGATAATTCCAAAAGATTTTATGACAACTTAGTTTTCCTTCATCCTGCTCTCTGTCTACTGATGGAAAATCTACCAGCAAATGTTTAATATTCTTTTCAACGATCCATTCCATGGCATCTGGAGCTATGTATACAGGATTGGTTCCCGAATAATTTCTACTTGTTTTTTCATCATCATTGGGCAATGTCCTAATGACAAGAGCTTTCACTTTATCCAAATGCATACACATAGATTCCAAATGATGTCTTTCAATAATTTTATCCCCATTTTCTGCAAAATTTGGATAAATCGATACGACTTCGGCAATGGAATAGAGGTCTTTGATACATTCATTTACAAAATAATCCTCTTTGCTTATATGACCCACACATTCAGAATGTGTACCGTTTCCATGAGGATTGCATTGAAAATTCATAAAATTCACTACTCCTCCCATTTTTGTACTTCCTACAAAATCTCCTTCTTTTACGGGCGAAAAACGAAATGGAGGTGCATAAAAAGCATTCACCTGCCCAAATCCACTGTGAAAAGATATGGAAATATCGGTAGGCGCAGTTAAATCAAATTTAAAATTGTTAAAGAAAATATGCATACTTTTTTTTAGTCAAAAGTATATATTTTCATTTTATAATGTTGAAAAAATGATAATAACAAATAGAAATTTG
>JBIPPG010000173.1:0-5730 GCA_044368545.1 Chitinophagales bacterium
GGCACCATTCCCACAGGCAAATATCATTATTTGTGAAAGCACCTATGGCGATTCGTTGCACGATGATTTGGCTATCAGCGACGATGTATTGCTAAAAGAAATACTCCATACTTGTGTGGAGAAAAAAGGCAAACTAATTATTCCTTCATTTAGTCTTGGTAGAACACAAGAAATCGTCTATGCGCTCAACAGATTGGATATTTCCAAAAAATTGCCTAGTCTTAAGTATTATGTAGACAGCCCACTTTCTTATTTAACTACAGAGATTACAAAAAAACACAAAGAATGCTACAACAAAGCCTTGCTAGAATATATGAAAAAAGATAGCGATCCTTTTGGGTTTGAGAATTTAACTTACATAACCGATGTAGAAGACTCCAAAGCACTCAATAGCCTAGAAGAGCCTTGTGTAATATTATCCGCATCGGGGATGGCGGACGCAGGACGTGTAAAACATCATATAGCCAATAATATTGAAGAGGCAAAAAATACCATCCTCATTGTAGGCTACTGCGAGCCCTCTAGCCTTGGCGCAAGACTCCAAACCAATACAGAAGAAGTGAAGATTTTTGGAAAAATATTTAAGAAAAATGCCGAAGTCAATAAAATCAAAAGTTTTAGCGCACATGCAGATTATATGGATTTGATGCAATTTTTGAGTTGCCAAGACTCCAAAAAAGTAGATAAATTTTTTATAGTGCACGGAGAACCTGATGTTCAAGAGAATTTTAGAAACAAACTCCTCAAAAAAGGATTTAACTATGTAGAAATCCCAAAAATTCACGAGACGTATAGTGTATAAAGAAAAGTAGATAATAAAGCTAGGATTTACATTTTAATACAGTTACAGCTATCTACCTGTACGAGCGAATTGTAGATATTGTGTTTGGTATAGACATAATAGAAGTTTTGTAAATCATCCGAAAAAGTGCCCTTTACATTTCCCGTATCATTGATGGGGAAGGTATTAATTGAACCATAAAAAGACAGCTTATCATTCAATATTATTTTATCTATAAAAGTCAATTTATCCTCATTATATAAAACATAATGATATTTATAACTGATTTCTTCAATATAATGAATCGTATTATATTCGCTTTTGCTTGTATCCGTCTTCCCTTTTACAAATCCCGTCTTATAACATTTACATTGGTAGGAAATAAGATTTTTATTCTTTTCGCATGAAAGAAAAAAACACAAAACTCCAAAAAATAACAACGTTTTCATTTCACGAAAATATAAAAATATTTTATCAATCAATCTTTATCTTTCTTAATAAAGTCATCAGGATTAAATTTTGCTTTATCTGCCATTGTTTCCATAATTGCCCCTGAAAGTTCAACTACAGCCTTTCCTAATTCAGTCGCTCCTTTTGCTGATGAACTTAAAACTACATTTGCCCCGATTGCAACACTGGTTACTATAATTTCAAGAAAATTTTTATTTTTTGACATAATTTAATTACTTATTAAGTTTGTTATTTAGTTCTTCCTGAGTTTTTAAATATATATCCGTTTTCTCAGATTTTGAACTTAAGAATGGCTCTACTAACAAACTTACACCACCTGTAAAAATAGCAGTAAGTCCTCTATCTTCAATTGTTCTCTGATCAGGTGGATTACAAATTCCTTTTTCAAAATCAGCTGCAGCTTTTTCAACTACTTTTGCTTCTTCGGATAGAATATTATCGACTGTTTTATCAATAATATCCTTATGATTGTTAATGTTAAAATCTTTCATCTTTTACAAATATTTATTTTAAATAAATTCAACTGATATAATAATCTTATTTCCTTCTACAAGAATACAACTCTATCTTTCTTTTTTCAAAACTACCTAGATCACCACTGCAAGTTTGCTTACTACTTAAGACCCTATAATCAACAACGTATTTATAAAAAGTAGCATTACGGGTATTCAAAGAATCTGGTAAATTTACGCAGATAAAGAGCTCATTATTAATATAACAGTAATTTTTGCTTGTATTACAGTTAAAGTCATAGAGCCCTCGTTCTTCAATTTTCATTTCTTTTGCAGTAATCGTATCACCCTCATATTTTGAGCAAGATAAAAATAATAAAAAATATAATACTAAATATCTCATAATGTTTATTTTAAGTGTTTAAAAATAATTTTAGCTGTTTCAATTTTATTTCCAATTCTAATTTGGATAAAATAAATTCCTTCTGTATAACTACTCAAATCAAATTGTGTTTTATTTATACCTATTTGATTTGATAAATTACTTAAAGTTTGGAGTAATTGTCCATTGGAATTAGTTACTGAAATATTAAATTTTTCATTCTCATCTGATAAGATATATTCTATATTTACTATTCCACTTGTTGGATTTGGGTATATTTTTGATGTAACTGGGGTTATCGTTGTTTGTGTTTCATCCCAAGTTACTGTAATTTCACCACCATTCGAATTCCCACCTGCATTTGGATTTCCAGCACAATTAGATAAGGTACTTATTTTTGCAAGAAAATTTGACCCAGCTATTGTATGAAAACCTGATGTCAATATCACAGAAGTGCCCGCTTGAAATGTTTCATTTGTTCCATTTTGAACTTCTATGATACCAGAAGTAATAATATTTTCGGCAATATGACTTCCTACATTATTATTAAATATCTGTGAATTAACCACTAAATTATTTAAAGATTGTCTAAATGTTTTTGCATCTGAAATGGTTTGATTAAAAACTCTCACATTATTTTCTGTTGATATACTCCCAAATTGTCTTAACCCATTCCAATTGATAAATGTATTGGGATTTGACCAATAAGGAAGACGAACCACATTGTAAGATGTCCATGGGGGATTGTTTTGTATAATTGTACACATAATGCTTCTAATCCCCCAATAATGTAAAAAAGGCCAAAAATGGGAGGTCGCTGTAACAGTCCAAAATCCATGATTATCTGTATATGCAGGAATAGAGTAATCTTGATGACATCCTCCCAACAAATGCCCAATTTCATGTGGAAAAGTAATATTGTTGACTGCGTAATCATAATTAACTTGGCAAAAAGCATGAGGTGCATCTACATATAATCCCGAAGCAACACCAGCTATACCTCCTCCAGTTGTAGATGTTGTTAGAAACACACCTATATCCGCTGAATAATCATTTCTTATTTGATGTATTTCATCTATAATACCATCATTAGGATTGCCAAATACATTTCTGTCCACTACATTATCATCATTTTCAGTATAATTAACTTCCCCTGCATAGGCAAGTTCTGCGGTATGATTTATACCACTATTTATAAAAGTTTGATTTAATAAATCCACAGACTGTTGACAAAGATTGAGAGGATTATTCACGTTGGCAGTAACGGCTGGTGTAAAACATACCATAATTCTTAAATTACACGTTTGAGATATAGTTGGAGCCATTTTATGAGAATTTGACCTAACAATATTACTATTTATGTGACTTGGCGAGATAGGTGTAAGCGGAGAATTAAATTTGGATTTTTCTAACTCTTCGTGTTGTTCTACTTTTTCTACTCTTTCACAATCATTAGGATATTTGAGTTGATCATATTTTCGAAGTACATATTTACCTTTTCCAATCGTTTTAATTTCATAATATTGGTATTCAATACGAATATTACCTAATATATCATCATCTAAAATGGTTAAATAAATATGTCCATTGGGTTCATTAAGATTTGCAAAGACACTGAAATTGTTTTGTTTCCGCTCTTCGATGCGATAATCTTTGATAGAATATATTTTGTCCTCTATTTTAAATGTATAATTTTTATCTTTAAGTTTTTTTATATCAATATCAATAAATGTTAAATTTATTGTGGTCGTGGCATTTGCTAAAAGATTGTACAAATGCGTTTCTCTTTCTGTTTCGGGTTTTATTTCATTTCGCTTTTGAAACAAAACTTGAGAGTTTACACTAAGAAAAGATATTAAAGATACAAATGCTATAAATAACTTTCTCATATCTAATTCTTTTTAAGTCCATTAATTTGAGCCTGCAAAGCCTCATTTTGCTTCTTTAGCTGTATCATATATAGAGTAAGTTCTTCCACCTTTTCTAATAGTTTTAAATTCATTTCTCCCAAACTTAATCCTTCCGTTTTGTCAATTTCATTTTCGCCTTTTATATTGGGCAAATGTTTTTCTTTTTGGATAAATTTTTCCAAATCATCCAATGACATCAATTTATATCCTTCTTTAAATACATAATCGGGGATAACATCTACATCTACTTTTATTTCTCTAGCTCTTACAAAACCAGCATTATCAATTTTAAATTCCGTAGAATTAGAGCCTCCATTTGTATTTACTACTCTAAACTCTCCATTCACTTCTACATTTGAGTTTAAATTTAAGCTACCTGCAATACTACTTATATTATTAACCTTGAATGGTACAAAAGAGGTAACCTGATTTTGACCTATTATATAAATATCAGTAGGTTTTGGCCATGTAACTCCAATAGGACATAAAGCACAAATAGGAAATGCTGTAGGTTGATTATTAAAATCTACATAACTAAAAACCAAATCATTTTTTTCATTTTTGATGTCTAAGCCCCAAGATGGTTTTGAAGTAACAGTAGACCTAGGGAAGCTAGAGCCTAATTCTTTTGTCAAATAAAGTAATTGAGTATAATTACTTTGATAATAGTTCTTACAATCCGATGCTACAAGTGGAGATAATGGACGAATAATATGGAAAACAGCTTGATTAAAATTTTGACCAACACTTGCATTTATATTAGAAAAATTAATAGATGGCGCAGAAAAGCAAGAGACGTTACTGTAGTTAGGCAAAGTAGTCCTTAGGAATTGAGCATTTGCAAGACTAAACATATTAATTGCAACTAATGCTAAAATTGATTTTAATAAATTCTTTTTCATATAATTAAATTTTATACAAAAATGAAGAAATTTATCCCGCAATACAAATATAATAGTTGTATTTTTAACATACAATTTTTGTTTTTTATTCTAAATTATTTTTTTGAATTATCTCTGTTAATATCTTCAAGTTTTCTTGTAAAGCATCGCTTACTTTCTCAATTGTTTTTATATCGTTGATATTTTGATTCTCATTATTGTTTTGAATTAAACTCACAGGCAACAAATCCTTTACATTTATATCGTATGCATTCGCAAATTTTTCCATTTGATTTAGAGTAATATCTTTATTATGATTTAAAATTTTATTGATATGTTGCTGGCTTGTTCCTATTTTTTCAGCCAATTCCTTTTCTGTTAAATTTTTATGTGTTTTTAATTCCATAATTTTTCGTTTAACTTCTTTTACTATACGGGAGGTATATTTTTTCATGTTTTCAATATTACAAATTACAAAATATTCACAACACAAAAGTAAGAAAAAAAGCTAAATTTCAAAATTATTTTTAGCCATTTCTTTTATTTTAAAAGAAATACTTTAAATTTTATTGAGAAAAAAAGCTAAAATTCAATATTATTTTTCCTCATCCTTCTCTATCACCACACGTCCTTCAATTTTGGTGGATAAGATTTTTTGATGTTTGGCGTAGGCTATCAATATATCTCTAATTTTGATACTCAAGAGTTTTCTGGGATATTTGATAAAGAAGTCCATTCTATCGCCTCCCGTAGCTACATAATCCGATACGGCTATAAAAAAACTGTCGCTATGCGTTTTTTGGACGTGCCATTCTAGGTTGTTTTTGGATTTGGAAAAAGATAAATTGGCTCC
>JBIPPG010000239.1:0-4294 GCA_044368545.1 Chitinophagales bacterium
CATGGTTTTTGCGCCAATACATATCTTAAGTTCAGGACAAGCTTTTGAGACTACTTCTATTAATTATACTACAATGCTTTTAGGATTGTATTTTTGGCTAAAATATTATGAGTCTAATGGCATCAAATGGTTAATTGCAGTAGGAGTATCATTTGGGGTATCTGTATATGCCTATCAAGCACCTAAATTAATAGCGCCATTGATTATATTATTTATTTCTTTATTCCTTGTGAAAAATAAAAAGTACAGTCACATACTATATTTATACTTGTCAGCATTTATTATAGTTATTCCTCAAATCTACGTATTATTTAAATATCCAGCTATGTTTGCGGGAAGAGCGGCTAATACTGTCCCCTCAAAACTAAAAGTAGTAGACTATATCTTTACATTTTTTAATAATCCTATCATATCCTTATTTGATATTAAACATTGGTTTTTAGCATCCCCTATTTTTGAACACAACTGCAACATATTCTTTTTATTTCTTCAGTTTCCTTTTTTTATTTTTGGAATTTTTCTATTTTTTGTAAAGAGAGAATTTGTCAAACCTTCATTTTATTGGGCTATTATTGGGGTGTATTGGCTTGGATCTTTTGCAGAAGCCATAACATTTACCAATGTAAATTTTTTGAGAAACCCTTATTTGATGTTTTATATAGGTTTTTTTGTATCAATTGGTTTATATTATTTTTCAAATCATATAAAATTAATTTCATCAATTTTATTTATTAGTTTCATTGTTCAATTTTCTTTTTCATATAATCAAGATACACGATTTTATGGATTTCAGGATAATTTGGTAAGACTCTACACAAAACTAAAAAAATATAACAATAATAATACACCTATTATTATTGAACAATTCGGCAATATGCCTTATGTATATTTACTATATTATTCGGGTATAAGTCCAAAAGAATTCCAGATGTCTAAAAAAGTTATAGACAGTTCTATTTGTTGGGATCGAATTGATCAAATTGGTAGATATTATTATCGCAATCAGAATTTCATTAGAGACTCTACACTACCAGTTGCTCATGGTTTATTAGTAACTCAGATTGACACAAATCTAAAAAAAATTGATTCGGTTGATCAATTTAAATTTTACCAATTTTAACAATTATCTATATATTCCATATTTAAAAATACACCAAATAGCATCAAAACCATCTTTCCATCCTATTTTTTTCCCTTCTTCATAAGTACGACCATAATATGAAATTCCTACTTCATAAATTCGTACTCCTTTAATTTTTGAAATTTTAGCAGTAATTTCAGGTTCAATGCCAAATCTTTTTTCCTCAATATTTATTTGTTTTACAACTTCTTTTCTAAACAACTTATAGCAGGTCTCCATATCTGTTAAATTTAGATTTGTAGTCATATTAGACAGAAAAGTAAGAAGCTTATTGCCAATTGAATGCCAAAAAAACAAAATTCTATGTGGTTTCCCACCTATAAATCTACTTCCATATACGACGTCTGCATATCCTTCAATAATTGGATTAAGTAAAATTTGATATTCATTAGGATCGTATTCTAAATCTGCATCTTGAATAATAGCAAAATCTCCTGTCATTTTCGATATGGCAGTATTGATTGCGGCACCCTTACCTAAATTTGTTTGATGTTTAAAATATGAAATATTAATATCTTTATTATTATTGATATATGAATATATTGCTTCCTCAGTATCGTCAACAGAACAATCATTTACAATTATTATTTCTTTTTCAATAGTAGGTAAATTTGAATTTTTAATTTTATCCAGTATTAAAAATATTGTTTTGGACTCATTATACGCTGGAATCAAAATAGATAGTTTTTTCATACTTGTATTGAATTGTAATATTCTTTAATTTAAAATTCCAAAGATATACAACAATTATTTGTTTTATAGAAATTTCACAATATTAATATTTCAATTACAGTTTTTAAGATAAAATTGTGCTGTCATTAAAAAAACCATTCTTTATGCAACAAATACGAACAAATGAAAAATGACTTGGAAGCTTTGTATAACAAACTTTTGGAGAGTGAAGGGTAGAATTTTTATAGATTAAATATAAAAATCTATCTTGGTGCATGTTTTCGCACAATTCTTACTAATAAATCGGGTAAAAAACGCTTGAGATAGACTCCTAGAACTTCTTTTTTTCCAATATAAACTTCATTTTTTTGTTGCGAAATAGCTTTTAATCCTCTTTTTGCACAAGTTTCGGGCGACAATCCATTTTTTTGATTAGTATCGGCTTTATTGAATTTTTGTCCATCATAATCCAACGCATTCAAAGAGATTTCGGTTTGTATATAGCCAGGGCAAATCATCGTTACCTGAATATTATTTTGATAAAATTCCGAACGCAATGCATCAAAAAAGCCATGTAACGCATGTTTTGAAGCACAATATCCTGCTCGCATTGGAGAACCTAATTTCCCCGAAATACTACTAATCACCGCAAAATGTCCATAATTTTGTTTTTCAAAAACTTTCAAAACACTCAAAGACAAGGAGATCGTTCCAAAAAAATTAATATCCATCAATTGTTTGTATACGGTAAATTGGGTTTGACGAATACCACTGCGCTGTGAAATCCCCGCATTATTTATCAAAACATCTATTTGCCCAAAATGCTGAATCACACGATTTACTTCTTCCGAAAAGTCTTCTTTTGACGTAATATCTAAAGGTAATACCAATGAATTTTCAGAAGTTAGTTTTAGCTTATTTTGTATATCAAGTAGCTTTTCTTCATTTCGTGCCGATAAGACTATTTTTGCATTGGCTAAAACAAGCTGCTCCACAAAAGCCAATCCTATTCCAGACGATGCGCCAGTTACCCACACCACTTTATTTGTAAATGATTTCATTTATTTATCAATTTGAAAATCAAAGATAGTGAGTTTGTATTATTTCTTAAGCTTTTTCCAATGTATACGTATAACGAGTTCCCTTTCCTAAGATACTCTCTACTTGACATAGACTGTCCGTATGCTTCCAATATTTTCTTAACAATACTCAAACCCAACCCAGAACCGCCTTTTTTGCAATTCATATCCGTATCTACTCGATAAAAACGTTAAACAAACGAAAAAACGCATACTTATCACCTCTAAAATCTCCATCTACAATGGTTCTGGGAAACAATGTGTCTTTTACTTTCTATGTCATACCTTGAAAAATGGCATTTTTCTATGGTAAAATGTTTAATCTCTTTTTTATTAAAATCTAAGTCCTATTCCGATTGTTGAATTTACAGAAGCAAAGGTTAATGTATTACTTGACTTTTGTATAAACCCATTACTATATGTTGTTGTAACATCTTTAAAATCAATACTCGCTCCTGTATAATCAATGTTACCTATCAAACACCATTTTTCTGACAAATTGTATTTAACTCCTGCTCCTATTAAATATCCAAATCCACTTGCATCAGTACTTATTTGTTTTAACCAAGTATTATTGCTAAAAGTAATATTTATTTCAGGGTTTGAAATAGATGTTAAGCCACCCATAACTCTTGGTTCAATATAAAATTTATCACTTACTTTAAAAGAAGCAAATGGACCAACTAAAAACATTCCAGTTGCCCAACTTTTTACTGAATATTGAGCAGTTGTTCCTGAAGGTAATGCATTTGCTAATGCATCCGCAAATACCTGACCATCTATAGGATTTGCTTGACTTCTAATCATCGCCGTTACTCCAATATTTTCGTGAAATTTATATCCAAAAGCTAAGTCTAATAAAATTCCTAAATTAGCTAGTCCTGCTTTTGAATTTGTTGATTCTTTACTTCCAAAATCTCCTATTGGATTTGCGCCGCCTAAGTTCAAGGAAACAAAGCCTTTTTTTTGAGCTAATAAATTTGTTGTGAATAATACCAATAATAGTGCAAATAAACTTGTTTTTTTCATTGTTTTTTGGTTTAGTTTGTTAAATAATTTGATTAAATTTTAGTTTGTTTTTAAATGAGATTCAACTAGCATATACCCGAATATTTATAGTAGTATTTTAAAAACTATTCTTCATAGTATATAGCCTTTGAATGCAAATATATACGTTTTATTTTATTATTAATTAAAAAATTTAATAGTGATATTAGAATAATAATTGGTATAAATTATTTCTAACAATAAATTTGAAATTAAAAATCTTAAGCTTTTTCCAATGTAAACGTAAATCTTGTTCCTTTTCCTACCGTACTTTCTACTTGTATCGTTTGTCCGTGTGCTTCCAATATTTTTTTAACAATACTCAAACCCAATCCCGAACCACCTTTTTTGCGAT
>JBIPPG010000174.1:0-5717 GCA_044368545.1 Chitinophagales bacterium
AATTTATCTAGGAAAATTACTTTCTATTTTTTATATTTCTATTGCGTTGAACATAATTGTAATGATTATAGGAATTTTATATCAATTATTTCAAGGTGTGTATCATATTGAGTTTGGATTGTATTTTTCTGAGTTGTTTTTCTTTGATGTTTATGATAATATGTGTTTAGCCATTTTAGCTATGTTTTTACAAATAGTTATTAACAATAAATTCATAGCCTATTTTGTAAGTTTATTGATTATTTTCATAGAGTCATTTCTCAAAAGTTGGTTGGAAATAGACTCAAATATGATAGGGATTTCGCCAAGTCTTCCTTCATCAATCTACAGCGATATGTATGGTTATGGACCTTATTTGAAAAATCAAATGGCATTTATGCTTTATTGGGCATTGTTTTATGGTATTTTGGTATTTATTTCTATGTATCTGATGGTAAAGGGACGATTAGATGGGATTTCTAAAAGATTGAATGAAGCCAAAGCTCGTTTTTTGATGACTCGATGGCAATTTTCAGGAGTTGTAATTTGCTTTTTAGTTTTTGGTTCTTGGCTTTATTATCAAACAAAGATAAAAAATCAATATATGAGCCAAACGGAACTTATGGACAGAAAAGCATATTATGAAAAAAACTTCAAAAAATATGAAAATATGAACTTGCCAAAGGTTGTCAAATTGGTTAATGCTATTGATTTATTTCCAGAAGAAAGAAAAGTTTCGGTAAAAGGTACATTTACGATGGTAAATACTTCCGAATCAACAATTGATAAAGTCTATGTCAATAATTCATTGAAATTTCCATATAAATTGAATTTTTCATCAGCTAAAAAAACAGCATCTAATTCCAATTCACACGTCTTGTTTGAAACATATCAATTCAATAAACCATTGTCAAAAGGCGATACTATTTATGTTGATTATGAAAGAGAAGTGTCTTATTCTGGAATAGAAAATGAAGTTGAAGATAATCGCTTATTGCCTAATGGAACCTTTTTAGATGTATCGGAGTTAACGCCCCTTTTTGGTTATCAGCCCGATCAGGAATTGGATGACAAATCCGAAAGAGAAGAACGAGGGTTGGGTGTCAAATCAGAAGATATGCCTAAGTTAGAAGAGAATTGCACACACGCTTGTCAAAAAGATTATTTAGGTGGCTATTCGGATTGGGCACAAATTTACACAACAGTTTCTACATCCAATGACCAAACGGCTATAGCACCCGGAAGTTTAAAGAAGAATTGGAATCAAAATGGACGAAAT
Source organism: Chitinophagales bacterium (assembly GCA_044368545.1). Taxonomy (GTDB): domain Bacteria; phylum Bacteroidota; class Bacteroidia; order Chitinophagales; family JADJOU01; genus CHPMRC01. The sequence goes on from JBIPPG010000174.1 coordinate 1,259, forward strand.
TATTTTGAATATCATTTGGAGCAACCTTCAAAATTTTTCTTTTCGGTTGTTTCTGCTAAATTCAACGTCTTGACAGATTCTACCAATGGAGTTTTGTGCGAAGTGTATTACCATCCAGCTCACGATTACAATGTGAAAGAAATGATGAAAGCATTGAAAAAATCGATACAATATTATTCCACCAATTTTGGGCCTTATTATCACAAAGAAGCTAGAATTATTGAATTTCCGCAATTTAGTAGTTTTGCACAGGCATTTCCAGGTACGATGCCTTTTAGCGAAAGTGTTGGATTTACATCCAATCTGGTGGATAACCCAAAAGATATTAACGAAATATTCCATATTGTATCTCACGAAATGGCACATCAATGGTGGGCGCATCAAGTGATTGGAGCCAATATGCAAGGCGCTACTTTTTTATCCGAGAGTTTAGCGGAATACGCCAGTCTTAAGCTTTTGCAACTTGAATACGGAATTGATATGACCGCCAAGTTTTTGAAAGATGCTAATAATAATTATGTTTTTTCTCGTGCTGGCGAAGCCAAAAAAGAAAGTTCTTTGTTGCAAGTAGACAATAAACCTTATATTCATTATCAAAAAGGTTCGATTGTATTGTTTGGTATTCAACAGATTATAGGCGAAAAAGCTATAAATACCATTTTGAATGATTTAATTCAAAATTTTGCGTATAAAAATCCGCCTTATCCCAATTCATATCAATTGTACAATCGATTGTATAGTGCTACGCCCGATTCGTTTAAATATTTGGTTAAAGATGGCATCGAAAAAATCATCATTTATCAGACAGATATTGAAAAAATAGAGTCGGTAAAGAGTGGAAAGGGCTACAAAACTACGGTTACTTTTAGCTTAAAGAAAAATAGTAGTGACCCCAATGCCAAACAAACAAAAGATTTGGATAAAATAATGATAGGACAGAGCAAAGAAGTAGCTATAAATGATTATTTTGATATTGCTTTGTTTCAAGAGGAATCTTCAAAAACTCGTTATGGCAAAATGATTGTTTCCCAACGTTTCAAATTGAATAAATCCAATAATACGCTAACGATTTATAGTGATAAAAAACCTGACAAACTTGTTATAGATCCTTATTTTATTTATATTCACAAAGACCCAGAGGAAAATATCAAGAATATATAATGGTATCTTTTAAAATATTACTTCATCTATTTAGGGCTTGCTGTTTAACGTGTAAATATTTGTAAATCATAAAATTATGCATTAAATAAAGAGCGATAAGTGTAAACTATTTTTAATGAAAATCCAATAACAGCGTTTTTTCTCTTGTACCATAACACATAAGAATACACTACTCAGAAATGAATCATCTACTTCGTTACAGACTATTTGTAGTATTCATATACGACTTCATAGTCTGTGCCTAGTATCTAACTCATTTCTGAGTTAAACAGCAAACCCTATTTATATTTGAAGTAATATTTTTTTATTTTTCGAAATATAGGGTTTAACGCGAAAAAATACCTAACTTTGTACCTTATAACTTTAGTGAAAAATGAATTTGAATCAAAAAGATCTTGAAAAAATTATAGTTATAGGTGATCGATTGCTTATAAAACCCAATTCGTTGGATAAAACGACCAAAACGGGTTTGATTTTACCGCCGGGTATTCAAGAAAAAGAATCTATTCAATCGGGATATGTCATCAAAGTAGGTCCTGGCTATCCTATTCCCAATATGGAAGCGGATGAGCCTTGGAAACCACAAAGCGAAATGATTAAATATATCCCCCTACAGGTTCAAGAAGGTGATTTGGCGGTTTTTCTTCAAAAACAAGCTTTTGAAATTACATTTAATGCTCAAAAATATTATATTGTTTCTCAATCTTCAATTTTGATGGTTTTGAGAGATAATTTTTTGGATTAAAACATTATCAAATAAAAGGAATTGATTGTCTAAATTGCTAAAAAAATCAAGTAAAATTGTTTTTTTTTATTCATATTTGCAAAATAGACCATTTAGTAATAGAAATCATTGTAAAAACAAATCATTATGAGCATTAAGCAAATTCTGGAAGAGAAAAAATTAGGTACCGAAATAGAAGTAAAAGGATGGGTTCGTTCTTTTAGAAATAATCAATTTTTGGCTTTGAATGATGGTTCTACTTTGCAGAATATACAATTGGTTTTAGATTTTGAGAAATATGAAGATGCTTTTTTGAAATCGATCAATGTGGGCGCAGCTATAGTAGCAAAAGGGATTTTGAAAGAATCGCTTGGAAAAGGACAAAGTGTAGAAGTTACCGTTACCGAAATAGATGTAGTAGGGGAGAGTGACCCAGAAAAATATCCAATTCAGCCCAAAAAACACAGTTTAGAGTTTTTGAGAGAAAATGCACATTTGCGTTTTAGAACCAATACATTCAGTGCCGTATTTCGTATGCGTCATCATTTGACATTTGCTATTCATAAATTTTTTAACGATAGAGGATTTTTCAATATTCATAGTCCTATCATTACCGCTTCGGATGCAGAAGGCGCTGGAGAAATGTTTCAAGTAACGGCATTAGATGGAAACAAATTGCCCAAAAATGAAGCTGGCGAAATAGATTATACAAAAGATTTCTTTGGCAAAAAAGCACATTTGAGTGTTTCGGGACAATTGCAGGCCGAACTAGCCGCTATGGGACTCGGAAAAGTTTATACCTTTGGACCTACTTTTAGAGCGGAGAATAGCAATACCGCGCGCCATTTAGCCGAATTTTGGATGATAGAACCCGAAGCGTCTTTTATGGATATACACGGCGATATGGATTTGGCCGAAGATATGCTCAAATATTGCATTAATTATATGCTCGAAAATTGTGCAGAAGATATTGAATTTCTGGAACAACGATTGCTCGAAGAGGAAAAACAAAAGCCACAAAACGAACGCAGTCCTATGACGTTGAGAGAGAAATTGAAGTTTTGTGTAGAGAATGATTATCAAAGGCTTACGTATACCGAAGCGATAGAAATATTGATGAATAGTCAACCTAATAAAAAAGGGAAGTTCCAATATCCCGTAGAAGGTTATGGCGCTGATTTGCAAAGCGAGCACGAGCGTTATTTGGTAGAAAAGCATTTCCAAAAACCTGTGATATTAATTAATTATCCAAAGGAAATAAAAGCGTTTTATATGCGTTTGAATGATGATAATAAAACGGTAGCAGCAATGGATATTTTGTTCCCTGGAATTGGAGAAATGGTAGGTGGTTCGCAGCGAGAAGAGCGATTGGATGTATTGATAGCCAAAATGAAAGAATTCAATATTCCAGCAGAAGAAATGAACTGGTATTTGGATACAAGACGTTTTGGAACCAATCCTCACGCGGGTTTTGGGTTGGGATTTGAGCGTTTGATGATGTTTGTGACAGGTATGTCCAATATCCGCGACGTCATTCCATTTGCCCGTACACCCAAAAACTGTGAGTTTTAATTCATTGACGGCATAAATATTTTAGACTATAAAACATTTACAATCTTTTTTTATTTTTCTTTGTTCGTTCTTGATTTTCAGTAATTTAGAGGCTCAAAACTATGTAATTGAAGGTATTGTCAAAGATTTGCAAAATGGACAGCCTATCAAAAAAGCCCAAGTTTTTGTTAATAATGAAATTGAAAAAAGTGTTATAACCGATGACAACGGAAAATTTAAGCTAGAGAATATATCAAAAGATTCAGTAGTGCTTCATATTCAAATGATTGGGTATGAAAATTTCCAAAAGGAATATATTCTTAAAAGCAATGAACCTCGATTTATTTTTTCGGAATTGCATCCAAAATCAAATTTCATCAAAGAAGTGGATATCAAATCGCAGCGCAAAGCGAAATTGACTATGGAGGAGATTAGTACACAGAAAATTGAAGTGAAAAATGAACAAGTAAATCCTTCTGGAAATATTGAGAATTTGCTCAAATTTCAAGGACTAGGAGTAGGTGGCAATAATGAGCTGGGCAGTCAATACAATGTTCGCGGTGGTAGTTTTGATGAAAATTTGGTTTATGTCAATGATTATGAAATCTATAGGCCACAATTGATGCGATCGGCACAGCAAGAAGGTTTGAGCTTTGCCAATTCCAATTTAGTCCAAAATATGAAGTTCTCATCGGGAGGATTCAAAGCGGAATATGGCGATAAATTGAGCTCCGCACTCGATATAGAATATAAAAAACCCAAAAAATGGGCAGGTTCTTTGGAGGCTGGTTTGATGGGCATCAATGCGCATTTGGAAGGAAATATAGATAATGATTTTACGTGGTTGTGTGGTTTTAGATACAGAGATAATTCCTATTTGCTGAGTAGCCAAGAAACCAAAGGCTCTTATCTAACCAGTTTTTTGGATTTTCAAAATTATATGACCTATAAGCTCCACGAGGCACTCACGGTGGATTGGCTTTTTAATGTTTCGGCCAATAATTTTAAGTTGATTCCTTCGGA
>JBIPPG010000008.1:0-18625 GCA_044368545.1 Chitinophagales bacterium
GAATTGCTGTAAATTCTGAATGATTTGCATTTAATGTTGCCGAAGTTTGGTTTGGCAAAAGAATCCAGGGATTATAATATATCCAACCAAATAGATAAATACTATCAATTATACTAGGTGATTTATAATACCATTGATAAGAAGAAAATCCGGTTCTAGCTTCAATTTGAACATTATTATTACTGCATACATTAAGATTACTAGTTAAAGGATTTATTGGAGTAATGTTGTTAGAATCTAAATTATAAAGTGTTGGATGAATTATAGGCTGAGACTTAACTTCAAGGACTCTCATATCTGATTCCCCATCCCAATTTGCATACATTAATGAATTTGGAAAAATAGAAGATCTATTAATGTATCCATTATCAACTGATAAGTCTAACCAATGATATGAATCATTATCTCCATCACCTTGATCATAAGTACCCCAAACAAAAACTTTTCCTATTTTCTTACTTGTATAAGCCCAGGTTTTATTAATTTTATAGTTATTTGGTACATAATAATAGTTGTCTCCTCCATCATGGTGATAATATGTCTGATATATTATTTCATTATTAAAAACTACATTTACTTCAGGATTTCCATTACATTTTCCTTCAGAATCCCACCAAACTGATTGGTAGTTTGAAAATGTCATTGGCCCTATAGTTGGATGAGGGTGGCATACACAATTGTTCCCTACATTTCCTGTATGATTTGATGCTAATCTTATAAACATATCATTATCATTATCACTTACCCAATATTGATATTGAAACCTATATCTCCATGCAGCTTGTGAAATTAAATTATTATAGTGAAATATAATAACAATCAAAATTATTCCTAATCTAATATTCATCACTTAAAATTATATATTTATTAATATTAAACTTTTTATTTACAATTTTCTAATGATTGAGCCCATAAGATGATGGCATCGAATAAGACACGATAACGATTGTTTTTGATATCCACTATGGCTTTGGGGTTACAAGGATTGGAAATTTCTTCCATTTTTTTGACAGCTCCAAAGTCTGTGCCTACTATAGCTTCATTAGTGGCTAGATTCAAGATAATGGGATCGCCTTCAAAATTGAATATCTTCACTTTATGATTGCCATATTTTTTGAGTGCAAAGCGCTCTTTTTCCTTAAGAAACATCAATTTCCCTAGATCTACACCACCATCGGTGGAGGCTGATTTGGGCTTAAATTTGACCGCTTCAAAGGTATCTTTGTTAAAAATGACATATTTATATGCTTCGGCGCTATAGGCATCTTCTTTTGTTTTTCCTTTTTCATTGAGGTACTTTCTATACACTTTTTTGCCTCCATCTATTTTGGTACTGACGATACCTCCACCAGTAGGTTTCGGCGTGCCATCTATCAAAAACTCACCTTCGATTACTTCGCCGTTATTGGCGATTAATTTACCCTGCTGATACGAAGCGAGCCTTGTTTCTCTTTCTATTTTATCATCGGCCATCGTTTTGGCGGCCAATCGTTCATTATTTGTAGGAATATATAGTTTATTCTGAGCTACTGGTACACCCTCAAAATTGCAGTCTCTCACGATGAGCTCTTGACAGATAGGGATAAAACTATTGACGTATCCATTTTCGGACTTCAATTTAAGTGAAAATGCCATGCCATTGTACATCACAAATGGGGTAGGGTCTATCGAATATTTTTTCACAACGCCTCTGGCCATAGGCATCTCCAATTTATCCAAAAATTCTATGATGGTTTCGTTATCCACCGTATTTTCATAGATAGTTACTTTGCCCAGATAGACTTCGTCCCCTGTATGAATATCGTATACTTTGTTTCCTTCTTGAATTCGCAACTTTATGTATTCGAGTTTGCCCGCACGATAGATATTGTCCGTATACTTTGCATTGGCTTTGGCTATCTCTGCCTGCACAGATGCGCCTTTTTCCATTTCATGATAGCGCTGGATCTCTGATTTATCTCTATCTGAATTCATTCTCCCTCCATCTTGATCAAAGAAATATTGAATTGAATCTTCATTAAAGCCATTTTCGGACAAGATGCCATACTTGACCATCACTTCGGATTCTCCCAGCTTGGGCTTGAAAAGTCGAGCATGTTTTTTGAGCAATTCCACTGTTTTTCTCGTTTGAGGATGCGTGTAAAGATTCCAATAATTGATATTGTTCTGAAAATCTACTTTTTTGGGTAGAATCATAAAACGCAAGATCCCATTGAGGTCGTAAAACTTCATAGTATCCCATGCATCTTTGTTTTCAACTTTACCTACAAGTTTTCCATTGATATAGAGTTCATTTTTCTTCAAATCAATTGCTTGAGCGTTTGCTCCTAAAACCGAAGCCCATAGGCAAATTATTATTAATTTTTTAATGTGTATCATTTGATTTGTTTTAATAAATATTGTTTATATAATTTAATATCTTACTCGTACCAAAGGTTCCATCGGGGAATACATACTTAAAGTTGACAGGATAGGAGCCATATCTTATAATTGGAAATGAGTTACCCAAAAACCTTTTCACAATAGTATGTTCAATGTTATTTTTGAGATATTGTTGAGCTATTTTAGATCGCAATTGATTGAAATCTTGATAATAAGTTACCGCTTGAGAGTATGCAAAAGGGAAACGTGTTTTTAATAAAGATTGCTGCAACTGATTATTATTGAGCAAGGATACGTACCACCCAAGAGGCAAAATGGCTTTGATGGGAGGCACACCCAAAATATTTTCATCTCTATCTACGTGAAATGTACCCAAAATAGGATATTCTTCATATATTAAAGGTTTAATGTCATTCTGGAAATAAGTCGTTTGAATATTTGCTATGGGCTGAATCAATGGTTTATTATCAGAAAATCGCGTGCCGACCAATTCAGATAGATCAAAGTACTCCGTTTGGTTCATATCTTCTTCCAATTGATGTACCACTGGAATTATGACTGGTACACGAATATGATTGTTGAACGAAATAGAATTTAATTTATCCACAAACGTGTTGAATGCACTAGATCGAAATGCTATTTCGTGTAGCAATACTTTTTTCTCCTTGGTAATAGCGCCTGAAGCCTTATTTTGTTTGACATCAATATCGCCAGCATCGCCAGATGAACTAGATGTGGATGTGGTAGTGGCATTGCTTCCTGAGGCTGCTGCTTGCGAAAATAATTGAACGGTATAATTTTTAGCATTTTGAACATTTTTTATTTCAAATTGAACCCGTTTCGATGCCGCATCATAGGACAATGTCATTTGGCTGGCCTCTGAAGTGCCTTCCATTACCTTGCCGCTTTGAGTCCATCCTTGTTGATCAAACAAATAAGGCTGTCCTATCTTCAACTGAATATAACCATTGGGTGATTCTTTTGGAAAAAAATTGCTTTGGGCTATCACAGGATAGGTGTATAATACGTTTTTCTCTGGAATGTTTTCTGGTGCATTTCCTGTCTTAAAAGTAGATTCTTTGGTCTCTCGAGCAGGTTGTCCATCTACATTGAACACAGACCAAACGCCTCCAGTTTTTTGCATAAATGACACAATACATTTAGCTTTTATATCTTGATTGGGCGGAAGAATATCGTGTGGTTCAAAAATCACGGCATCTTTTTTTGCATTGAGTTTGTATTGTCCTGTCAATGCCTGTCCATTGTCTACTCTATAGAGTTTGTATTCATCCAGTACAGCTTTAAACACTTTTTTATTGCCCCCTTCATCTTCCATTTCTATTTCTTTTTCGATAGGCATATTGAATACCGTCTGGGAAAGGGTAAAGACATCTACATTATCCGCTTTTTCGGCTGGAGACATATCGGCTATAATTGGCATTTCGGAGACAGGATTTTGATTATTGAAAATACATTTTTCTCCCAATTCAAATTTGAAGCGGAACCGACCGCTTACCAATCCTCCACATACACTAAAATACCCTCCTAAATTACCTTGCATCCAGAATGGATTCGGCAATTTGGCTTGAAGTAACGCCGCTAGCCCTGCGGAAATGATGGGGAACCGACCTTTGATGAAAAATAAATTTACTTTCACGCCTAATTCACCAGCCAAATAGGCATAGACTTGACCATTGGCATACCATCCATTGATTCCAACTGCTCCCGAAGAGCCTTTACAAGAGGTATTGGAGCCATAATTCTTGAGCATGACATCAAAGCCAATCCCTGCCTCAAATTTGGCATAAAAAATAGCAAAGGTCAAATCGCCCGTGTTCACTTCCAAGGAAGCCCCAAAGGCAACGCCTCCACCCGTTTTGATCTTGTTCTCATCGCGCATATAGTCTAATTCTTCCACTGTAGCCCCCAGTATTTCGGCTACTCGGGCAGGCGGCGGTGGACTAGGTGGAAGCACCGATCCCATGCAGAAATAGGAACCTGTTAATACACTCACAGGCCCCACTCCTATCCTCAGCCCCAAACGATCGTCGGGTGTCCCTACATAAAAATACCAATCGTTGGGGTCGAAATGAATGACCGCCCATCCAGCTCTACCTTTGGCACCTCGTCCCTGAACGATGCCTCCAGCTACATTTACATACGCTTCAAACAAACCGTGAAAACTACTGTTTTCAAAATCCAGGGTCATATCCATGATAGCGGTAATCGCACCTTTGGGATCAATATTGCTTTGCTCTACTTTGATAGCCTCTTTTACTAGAAGATCAGGAAGCATATCTTTGCTCGCTTTTTGTACTTGATCCGTTATTTTATTGATTCGATTTCCTATTGCCTCCAAACTGCCTATCCCAGGAATTGCGGTCATAACCTCAGCCTGCCCATAAATTTTAATAAATCGCACGCCCCAATTTTCGTTAAATGCCATTTCATATGTTGCCATAGCATTGACCAAATCGCCTGTCCCTTTGAGGCCAATAGCCGCTTTGAAGCCAAAAGCCGTCTTCGAGTCTGGAATATAATCCACTTCTTTGTTCAGCGAATTGGAATCGATCATACTTCCTCTATTTTTGCCCATATAGCAGTGATAATAGGCGCCACCACCTATAGCCGTCAGCTTGATAGCTCCTCCCAGCGGAATGCCCGGATTCAACTGTGCCAAGGCATCAAAATACCAATATTTATACCCGTCTTTGCTGCCGCTCATAAACATCGCTTGCGCTTGAATATCGCTAGCTGGAAATTTGATTTTCAATTTCACTTTTCCCTTGAATCCATTTCCATAAACAACATGTTGGTCATAAAAATTGAGTGTTCCGTCTAAATCAAATCCACTGAAAGCGGTTTTGATCCCAATTTCATTGATAATAACTTTATTGAATTTCCAAGCATTATTTTGATCGTATTGGGTCATATCGCCTACCAATGAAATACCTCCTTTAGCATCTATGATGGTAGATACTTTTATCTGCGCATCTATATCCAATTTGCTCATAGATTCATTGGCGCTCAAACCTATTTTATTGATACTGATTTCAAACGCCCCTATTTTGGCCCCTACACCTGCCGAAAAATTTTCGACCGACAAGAAAGGCGCATAAGTTCTTATTCTCAACCCATTAAACTCTACATCCTTGACAGTCAGTACACTGTTTTTCCCTATTTTGGTAATTTCAATTTTCCCATCTAATTTTGCTTCCGCTTTGAAACTTCCATTGACTACATCAACCTTTATATATGATGTATTGTATATAGAACCTTTACCTACCAATAATGGAAAATCCAAGTTATTGCTAGGACTAGCCAAGAATCGATAATGATTCCCCGTCTCGTAATAAGCTCTATACTTAAATGGATTCTTATTGCCTGTAAGAGGCATAACGATTTCTCCTCTAAACCCAAAAGATACCAATTCATTGGCTTTTAGTTTTAGCCCCACACTATCGATACTGTAGGACCAGCTACTATTCATATCGCCCGTTTTCAGTATTGTTCCTTCATATCCAAAGGCGCCTGAAATCCCCATATTATCGATCAATAAATTTTCTCCCGATAGCTTTGCGCGTTTTTTAGTTTCTTTATCAGACAATAGTTTGGGCAAAAATACCTCCACATTTTTTACATAGATTCCTTTCCAAGCACTTTTGTCTCCACCGATAAACTGAGGCGAATTGTAATCATTGGGAAACACAATGTTATTTGCATTTCGGGTTTCACTCAAATCCAATACGGCATTTTTGACCGAAAAAGCAACGTCTGATTTTTTAATCGTAAAATTGGGAAAGGAAACATCTAGCAATAAATCGCCCCAATTTTTAATGACCGTTTTGATATTCCCTTCTACTCGTTCATTGGCTATTTCATTGCCCTCATTATCAGTTTTGGACAAAAGGGATGGATCTAAAATCGCCATCGCATCGATGCTAATTTCGGTTACGCCATCACAATTGAATTTGGCAAATGTACCTCCAACACCTCCTATGGCTGGTAGGAATTTTAAATCAATCTTGGGTATCACGCCTAAAGTTTGTTCGCCCAGCAACACCAACTTCACATCGCCTACAAAAGCGCCTTCTCTCGAAAATTTGACATTCTGAGCACCAAAAAAAATTGGTTGATCCGATTGGGGTACTTTTAGTTTACAAAAAACGGACAATTCTGTCCCATCCTCCATAATTTTAGCATCCGAAAAGGCTACCGTTACAGAAGCATTACTCCCAAAATCTTGCTGAATTCCCAAGGGTAAATTGACCAAATCGGAACCCGTCAATTTGCTAATAAAACGTTTGTTATCTTCGCTCAAAAGCTGATTGACCGCTTCGGCTTTTTTCTGCATTTCATAGGAATCGTTTTGAGCAATAGTTGACAAGATTCCTAAGAAAAAAAAGTAAATAAATAGTATTTTTCTTTTCATCTGTAGATTATTTTAATAGTAATTTTGAATGATAGATTTGCTGATTTTTTTCAAACTGAATGAGCAATAGCCTGTTCTTTTGCCCCCCAAGCTCGATGAGTTGATTTTCGATCACATAGGTTTCCATTATTTTCCTTCCATTTAGTTCATATAGCGCCATTGTTCCCGATTGTTTACAAATCAACTGCTGCCCCAATTGTACAAAAAACGGCGAACTTTTGGTTTCTTCAAGATTGCTTGTACTATTCGTTACCACTATGGTGTTGGTTTTTTTCTTACATACTTTTCCTTCCAATAGGGCGTAGTAGCTTCCATTGGAGGGAAACGAAACGGTGGTATCGGTAATCTTGGTTAGATAGCGTTCGTTGTCTTTATACCAGGTAGTCCGATACGATTTATAATCGGCTATAGGATAATTTTTCAAATACATTAGGGTAAAAAATGCATCCGAAGTCAATTCTGCTTTTTCGGGGTAGGATTCATAGTAGAGGATTTTTGGAATACTTTTGGCAATGCAACTATTGATTTGAAGCAGTACCTCTAGTTTCAATTCGCCACTTTTGTTGAATACAAACGTAGACGTATTGCTCACGGGTACGTTGTCAAAAGTCCATTGATACGATTTTTCATTATTTGATGTGGTGATAATAAAGGAATTGGTCGAATAATTGCTACAAACCGAATCCTTGGGGATCGCAATAGGAAAATGCGCTGTCGTCACTTTGAGGATGGTGAGCGAGTCTTTGAACAAAAAGTGGAATACCGACTCATCCACAATAATCGGAATCAAGGAGCTATCTTTATAAATCCTAGCTTTGATAAAGGGCTTTAGATAGCCGAGCGTATCTTCGGATTTTATGCTGACATAAATCGAATCAGCGGAATTAAGATTTAATCTATATGGAAAATTCATTTTGACCGAACCGCTCCTGTTTTTGGATAATTCTATCATAGAATGCTCATTTTTCCAGCCCAAAGTATCAATAATCATACTGTCTATTTTCCATCTAAACGAGGTTTTGACTACGGTATCTTCTATTCGGAGGGTCAGCACTTCTGTATGGGCTAGGTTATTATTGACGATACAACTAGAATATTTGGGGAGCATACCTATCTGGGCTTGGCCCATCAATACCATGCGGATACTCACAATAATGAAAAATACTAAAAATCTACTCATAGCTTACTTCTTTTATATCGCTCATTTCGCTCATCGTGCCATCTTTGAATAGGGCCTGAATGGCATATTTATATTTAGTTCCTATCTGAATTTTTTTATCATAGAACATTTTGACGTTTTCTATTTTTAGCATTTCATAAAGTGTTACCTTTTGACTGCCTTGCGCTCTATAGATATTGAATTGCTTCACACCCTCCAACGGATAATTCCAATAGAGTTCGATGGATTTTTCGTCCAATTTTGGATTTGCTTTGAAGGTTTGAATCTTTTCTCGTATTCCGTCATCAATTCGCTTGCCATAAACTTTTTGAGACATTTCGGATCGGTTTCCTGTGCTGTCCAGCGTTTGTAAAAAATAGGTTCGGGTTTCATTCTTTGAAATTAGGGAATCAAACAACGAGGTATCGCTATTTGCTATTGTAGCCAAAATAGTCGTTCGGGTTTCCGCTTCTTTGGAATAAAACACTATTATGTTAGCCGCATCTTTGCTCCCGCTTTTGATTATTTCAAATTTCACTCCTTTTTCAGAATTTTCCAATGCCCCTATTTGTGCTGCGGTAGGTGGGATGATATCTGGTTTTTTCAACACTATGGAATCGGACAATTTCGACCGATTGTAGCGCTTGTCCAACGCCATAATTTTATAGTATTTATTGGAAGTGAGATTTTTCAAATCGACCGAATCCATAAAAAAGGTATCTTTGATGGTGATAGACGTGAGTTCCAGATAGAGATCGGTGGGATTGTTGGATGCAAAGACTCGATACCCATCCAAATCGCTTTCTTTGCTCGGTGTCCAATGAATTCGCACTTTTCCTGTCGAATCGATGGCACCCTTCAGCCCTACGGGAGGAGCTGGCGGCGTGGAATCTTCCAATTGCACCAAAGCCGGCATAGACATGGTACCCACGCCATATTTGGCTACCGCATAGACCGATACATAACAGTTGCCTTTTATCGCCTGCATCACATAGTTTCGGTCTTTTTTGGGCAATAATCCACTGACGGTATCCAGCAGTTTTCGGCTATCTTTGCCTTTCATCACATAGAATCCCAGGATGAGGGAATCGGCCTCGGAGGGAAAATTCCAATCGATACGCACAGCGTCCTTATTGACTGGCTCTACGTTGGAAATTTGTGCATTGTAGCCCAAATCTTTGTATCCAAATCCTTCTGCGCTGTCCGAATAAGGGCCAACCTCATCAAACATGGTGATGCCCTGTACACGATAATAATATTTTTTGTAATTCTGCGGAAAGGAATCGGTATAGAATATAGCCGCACCCAGCTCCCCATTCATCGCTGGCTGTGTATAGGGCATGCTATTGATGCGCTGATAGGTGTGTCCATCTTCGCTACGCTCTATATGGTACATAGAATAATACGATATCCACTGCTTGAAATCCCACGACAACAATGCCGAACGATCTTTGAACAAGGCCTGCAGGCTGGTGGGCTTGGGCAAGCCGTTGACTTCTCGGGGATTGATAAAAAAGGTGGTACTCACCGCAGGATTCTTGGTCAATGAGATCTTGTAGATATAGTTTTTGGTGGTATCTATAGTAGAATCGGCATAGCCAAGTCCTGCATAAATAGAAGCTTCAAAATCGTCTTCTAGCACCAGTAGCGACGACGTAAATCGCTGGTCTTGTTCGTTTGCTTTCTGCACCATGCGCGCCATTTCGCTACCTTTGCCCATGTCTTGTTCAAAAGATTTGCCATAGATGGCTTGTGCCAGTATGGCCAATCGTTGTTTTCGTTCTACTATTTTTTTCCATTGCTCCAAAGGCCGAGGCTTCATTTCTTTTTTATAATCCAATACAGGCTTGGACAGCAATTGTCCATTTTTATGCGACGTGTAGCGTTCGAGGGTGTAGCCGTTTTTGTTTCCCTCGTTCCACAGATTATATTCCGTAGGGCTCCATCGGAGCTTCACTACCAGATCGGTTTTTCGTCCTAGCAAGACGAGCTTCGAGGGGCTGTTTTGTGCCTGCACGACCGCTACCTGTAGCCCCAGCAAGAGGAGGATGCCTATTTTATATTTCATTAGTTTGTTTTTTTCAATCATTTTGCGTTTCTATATTTATTTATTGTTACTTTTCTTTTCCCTCAAGCGCATATATGCTGCATAGCTTTTGTGCTCTTGTTAAATTTTTCTACTTTCATTATCTCTAAATTTATATTTTCTACTCATCTTTTATATTATTTTCTTTTTTATTCATTGGTACAAGCACCACTGGTACCTCGCTAATGCTTGCACTAATTGGGTTATCCATTTTTGCTACCAAATGCTACGGTATTCACTTCCACAAACTTAATCCAATTTTCTACCAATTCTTTAAATTCAGAAGTAGGCAATTCTAAACATTTACGTACATCTGTCCACGTCTCACAATAGGTCGTTTCTTTTGTGATTTTTAATTCAAACATTAACCCTCCTCCTACATCGTATCGGTCTTCAAATGTTTCTTTGTTCCCGTTTTCTATCTCTGATATTTCGGATAGAAAATTTTGATAAAATGGGAGATTATCTCCTTCTGTAAGAGGAAACAGTCTATGTAAGGGTTCTGTTGTATAATAGTCTAAACTATCTAAAGATGACTGTGATGGCAATGCATAGCACTTAACACTACTATTATTTATATTAAAACAAAAAGTAAGTTTCATAATTTTAATCTATTTTTTTTATAAATACAGAGCTTATCTCTTCCGACTCTGTATAGCCTCTTAAAGTGATATTTTTACCTTTATAAATAATAGTACTCTCCCATTGAGTCCCGAACCATTGTTTATTTTTAGCACTAAACGCATCCGAAATCATCTGATTAATTTCAGCTTCGCTCATACCTTCTATAAAACAACTAGATAGGCGACCTTCAGGACCCGCTTTTTTCAACTGCCATTTTCCTTCTCCATCCCAAACTCTATTTTGTACTTGCTTAAATTTATTCTTAGATACTAAATTGTTCAAATCGGGTATCCAAACTTCAGGATCTTTTATGGTATAAGCTTTTTTACCTCCTACTTCTCCTATTACCTCAGTTCCACTACTTTTAAATAATTTACCAGTTGGAGAGGTAGTATGAGTAAAACTTTGAAAATTATCATAGTTATGCATTCCAGTAAAGTCTATGGTTGGTTTATTATAGCTATTATCAAAAAGCAATTGTGTAAATTCTCCATTTTTAGAAAAGTCGGCTTCTAATTCTGCCCATATTTTGTCTGAACTAAACTTGAATTCTTTTTTTCCACCTGGTAATCTAGCATCCTTAAACACGTATTTTATCTCTCCTTTGTTTATGTGTTTAATAACTGATTCTGTTAATTCAGGAACGAGCCTAACTGATTCTGCAAATTTTTTCAACTCATTTTCAATCTCCTTTTGCATAGCCACTTCAATCTCTTCTGCGGTGGCAGTGGCTGGCAGTCCTAGCTCGGTAGATTTTATAGTTTTTAGAATAGTTCCATCCGCTTTTTTGACGATGATATTATTCGTACCTTCTACTATTTCTAGAAAAACCTCTTTTGCAGCCAGCTCTTCATTCAGTGTTACGATATAGCGAATAAGGCTTTTATTGACCTTCGTAAACGTTTGGATTTTTTGTAGCTTGGTAAGTGCCCATTCGCCACCCGTTACCACCATTGGGATAATCAATACTGCCAGCTTGCCGTATTGGTAGCACCCCCCTGTATAATGATGTTTCAGTTGGTCGAGAATATTGCCTACTTGTTTTAGGTCTTTTTCGTTTACACACCCACTGCCCGGAAAGCTCAACGCAAAATACGTTTTCAATCCTGTAGCATAAGTCGCTTGTTTCGTAACGTTTTTATACTGCTCACCTTTTGCCAAATCCCTTAATATAGCATAGTTATCTTTCAGCAGTTGCTTATGATTTTTATAGCATTTAGCCAAAAACGATTCGCCCAGTACTTCTATGCCATTGACCAAATTGGGAATATTCAACATCGAAAGTATTTCAACAGTAGCGCCTTTCAATACATTAGGAATACAATCGTCCTTAGGGTCGCCTTTATCGCCTATTTTACAGATAATTCCATCTATAGCCATAGTGAACAGCACGGTACTCAATTCTCTAATTTTTTGTGTCGGTTTGTCGTTTATTTTATAAGATTGAGATTCTTTAAGCAATGCTAAATTCGATGCTATTTTTTCATCCAAACAGCTATAAAATGCTTGATCAAACGAAGGCTTTCCATCAACATAAAACAAAGGTTTAATTTCTAAAATATCCCAAATTGAATTATGTTTCACATTTAAAACCACTCCATTTTGAAGGGCCGTATTAGGTGCTTTTTCACTATATAAATTCACTTGAACGGGAATATTCTCATCTATTTGGTCTGCCAACATTTGCGCCAAACTATCTACAAACTTATCCGAAGCTGTGGTGCTGTAACTAGATACATTAACTTGTTTTACTTTTTTTGTGTATACACCTGTACCTCCATTGCCTTCATTTAACTTTGGTTTTTCTCCTTTACAATAATCATAGGTTCTAGGGTTACCTATTATCTGTGTATTGATAGATTGATAATTGGTTATTTCCTTTTCTAATCGAGCTACTTTACAGTCTCCATAGTATATCAATAGACTGATATTTTTAGGATTATTCGTTAGATAGTTTATATATTTATTTCCGTCACTCTTGAATTCCTTTTTTTCATAATCATAGAAATATTCTACACCATCTACTAAAAAGGCATTAATTGTACCGTTATTGTCTTTGTTTAAGTTTTTAAGACCATTGTTTACTAATAAAAAACCAGTATTTGAAGGAGGTAAATTAAATCTGAACGGCTTTCTTTCTGGAGTTAAAAATACTAAACTAGTATTAACTTGTTGCCCCTCTCCCACAGCATCCTTCCAGCCTGTTCGGATACCCGGATTGTGGAGCATGCCCCAGTCGGTTTTGGAGAGTTGACTGCCTCCGGAGTAATCCATAAGGAGTGGTGTGCTACCTTGGGTGGTTTGGTATTGTACAAAAGGGTGTTCGAGATTGCCTGCACCGTGTCCTAGCTCGTGGGCGAGGGTTTTGTGGAGCGTATTGGCTTGACTGCTATAGCGCACAAATCCATAGAGTTTGCTCTGTGGAAAGTAGCCGTCTATAGCGGGGTCGCTGAATTGGTCTACTAGGAAGACATAATAGGTCTGTTGGTCTTCTCGATTCACCAAGCCTTGTTTTTTGAAATCGTCGCGGAGGGCTTTCATCTCCTCGGAGAGGTCTTTTCTTGTATCATCTTTACCTATGTCTAGTCCGTTGGTGCCTAGAGAAACGTTTGGTTTGTAATTATCTACAATCTCTACTTCCCAGTGCATTACGGCTTGGTCGTAGACTTTATCGAGATAGGTTTTGATTTGAGCCTTGTCTAGGGTTTGGCTGGTATTGGTTTTGACTACATAGACCACATTTTTGATGGGGGCTAGCGTCATAGCTTGGAGCTTCCCTATGACGTGCTGGTCTTGGCTGTCTTTGTAAGCGATGGCGTAAATCTCTTGTATATCGCCGTGCTTGGTGCCTACAATGTTTAGTGACCCACCCTCTGGCTTGTACTCAAAGCCCGCTTTGGTGCGAAACTTGAGCTTATAGCCACCGCTGGCATTGCCCGAGTAGCTCACCTTGTCCATACCTGCTGTCTTGACGCTCTTCCATGGGATTTGGTAATCTCCTCCCGAATTTTTTCCGAGGAAATCATAGTTCGCTTTAAGCTTGTCGTTTTCGATGCGATCGAAGCCATATTTTTGGTTGGCATAGGCCGCAAATACGATTTGCCCTTTGTCTTTGGCTAGAGGAGTTGGGTCGGAGCCGGCACTATAGCCGCCTTTGTTTCCGCCAGGGATGGCGTCTTTGGTTTGTTTGCCTATTTCGGCTTTTTGTCCGTCTTCGTCCACGCCGTAGGTTTTACCTTCTTTGTCTTGAACGAGTGTAGTGCTTCCAGCTTCCCGTGGAAAGCTCTGTCCACCTATGCTCACACTACTAGCACTCACCTGTATATCGTTCACCGATCCTATGACTCCGTTGTATTGATTGGCTACTACGATAGCACCAGAGCCTGTAGAGCCTGTCATGCCTATTTTAGCTATAGAAGCAGTGTCCGCTTGAGCTATGAGCGAAAAGATAGAAAAAATAAATAATATATAAATCTTCAAATCAAATTACTTTTTGTACAAATATAAATCTTTTGGAAAATATTTGAAATCGATAATTTTTGACACATCAATTTCTAAAATTTTACAAATTGCAGCAGTTTCAAAGCTCCAATAACCATAGTAGACGTTGGTTTTACTTTTATGATTGTCATAAAAACTAAAATCTTTATGACGTGGATACCAGTCTTTTTTAATAAAAACTTCAACTAAATCTCTCTGACGATCTTTATCCCATATTCCATCTATTCCCTCGTGAATTGCCTGCCTTAGTTTCTCATATACAAACGGTATATCAAAAATCATCTCATAGGTTTCTTTTTCAATAACAGGTCTTGTAGGAATTTTTGCTTTAATAATAGTTTCATAAATCAAATCCTTTACACCATCTTTATCTAATATTTCAACCAATTTTAAAAATTCTTTTTCTTCTACGTTCAATAAATATCCTATAGACAACATCCAAAGCATCAAATCGTAATCTGAACCAAAATAATGCCCATATTTTCTTTCATTTAAAAAAGCCCTGTTATCTAGCACCATCCAACTCTGATGCATATATTCAACTGCCTCATAATAATCGGAATACAACTCTTCTATAGGATAGCCTGCGGAGTATTTGGCGATTAATTTATATAAATTTTGTCTAAATACTTCTTCAATAACGTTGTTAATTCGTTCGGAATCAACTTCGTTGTTTTTCAAAGCATCAATGTAAAATGCAAAATTTTCATTTTTTTTAGCAATAAAATTATTGAAATATTCTTTATCTTTTAATTTATCTCTCATTTTTATAAATTTATTATTTCAAATATTTTTCCGTCTTGACTTTTTAGTAATTTATAAGTAATTGAACCATCTGGCGTCACTTCAGATAAAATGCGTTTATAACCCTTTATATTTATATTTCTTGTTATATCTTCTTCAACAGCTTTTTCCAATCTATTCTTAATCCACACATCCCCCATTTGCATTCCATCTTTTGTGTCTTTTAGTTTAGAAGTACCGCTGTATTTGCTCTCCACGATAAAATACTCACCATTTTTCTCAAATACCCCATCTATACCTTTTTTCATTGGAGCATCAATATCAGTTACTCTATCAATATGCAAAGGTTTAAATCCTTTTTGTGATAAATCAACATCGGTAGCCATTTCGCCAAAGTTACCTTTTCTAAAATTGTTATTTAAATCAATGTCTCCTTTTTTAATTTTAGCTAATAGTTCTTTTTGTTTATCTAAAGCGTTTGATAAATAATCTTTTAGTTCTTTTTTAACTTTAGATTCGATTTGCTCACCCGTTTCCTCGACTCCATCTTCTAGTGCATTTTTTGCATTTTTAGTAATAAATCCACCCGCAAAAAAAGTAGCAACCGTTACAGCATCTTTTCCAACGGTATGATAACCTTTCCAAGGCTTGTCTGAAAAATTATAATCTTCTATTTTACCTTTTACACCATCTTTTATCATTGTGATAGTGGATGATGCATCTATTTTCTTCACACTTTCCCACAATCCTTTTCTCATTTCATCTTTAGTAGCTATATCATATCCTAGCTTAACCAATTGCGGATAATCGCTGACCATTTCTATACCTCCATCAGCTACACCAGTAAATAAGGCTGGCATTCTGATATTGCTAGTTTTGCTACCCTTTTCTTCATTCCAGTAGGTTTGGGGGAGGGCGGCATTTGAATAGCTATAAATTATGCCTAAAATAAAAAATAAAAATAGTTTTATCAGTCTCATTCTACTACCACCTCATAATTTAATTCTAAAAATTCAAAACCTGTGATACCATTTTCTTCAATAGCTTGTTTAAGTCTTTCTGAACATAAAACATCTGAACTAATTGGATTTAAAGGTAAAAAATCAAAAAATTTAAATAAAAAAAGCTTTCTAAGCGATAGTTCTTCATCGTACTTATCATAGACTTCTTCATTTATTTCAGACCAGTTCTCATATGAATCAAAATAATATTCTTTATTATCTACAAAAAAAATACTTTTAGAAAAGTCTATATACTCCATTTTATTAAGTTTTCTGTAACTTGCAATAATCTGAAAAATCCAATATTTGAATTTTTCTCCATTATAAAGAAGCTTTGTTTCATAAAAATGATATTTTGGGGCGATTTTGAAATTTTCTAATAAAATTTTAAAATCATTGGAAATATACCACCCACTCATAATGCTACCTATTCCTATAAAACCGTGTACATCTTTTTTTGCCAATTCCCAATATTTTATTTTATCAAAACTTTCTAAATGAAAACAATCAAAAACAGGCGTGTTTTCTATAATTTCTCCTTTTCCTATTCTATAAAAATAATCTTGTCCAATTGATACATTTTCTCCATTTGCATTATTAGCTATCATATCATTATCATAAAATCTCCTTATTTTTATCTTATAAAATCTCATATTTTAAAAATTTATAATTTGATTAACATCCTTGCTACCAAGTAAAAACATCATTCTCTAATTTAGTTTCCAACTTTTACCTCATAATCTAATTCTGAAAACTCAAATCCCTCTAAACCTTTGCTTTCTATGGCGTTTTTTAATGTTTCTGTGATGATGATATCCTCCTCTGTACTTTGAAATAAATCAAAATCATACTTTATTGATTGATATACTGTTTTTAAATCTTTTTTTAGTTCTCTGTATTTCATACGATACATATTGATGTAATCCGCTTCATTATCAAAAGAATACATAGTGGTTTCATTTTCTAATCCAAACTTACTTTTGCTAAAATCGATATATTTACTGCGTTCAAACTGTTTCTGAAATATCCAGTATTTTATTTTTTCACCTTTATACAATAACCTGGTTTCATAAAAATGTGTTTGCGGAGCTATGCAGAACTGCTCTAACAATGTTTTGAATGCATCGGATATATACCATCCTATGATTATACTTCCTGTTCCAATAAATGAATGTATATCTTGCAATCGCCATTCCCAGTCTTTTTTCTCGCCATAGCTCTCCAAAAAGAAATAATCAAACACAGGAGCATCGGTTATGATTTCGCCTGCTCCTATTCTGTCAAAATACGCCTTGCCATTGGGGACTTGTATGCCGTTGGCGTGACCAATCACTTGATATTCGTTTTGAAACGACCTTTTAATATTTGTTTTAAAATATTTCATAATCTAAAAATTTACAATATCGTTTACATCTTTATTCCCCAATAGTACATCTTTTTTTAGTTTTTCTTTAGCAGATGAAACTAAATCTTTAATTCTATCTAGTTTATCCAAGTCATCAATTTTTGCATTTGAACAAATTTCTGTGATTTTTACATCTAAAGCATCAGTATAAGCTTTGTGTTTAGCGTGTCCTGCTACATCTAGATTTATGCTTTTAGCTTGTAGCATAATGCCGTTGTCTATTCCGTTGAAATCAAAGTCTGCTTTGCCTTGCAATCTAAATAAAAGCTCGTTGAATTTATCGTTCTTTTCTAAAATTTCTACTGGTATTACGTGATGTGCTTGAAAGTTTATCGTGCCTTTTTCGGTGGTTTTAAAGCTGTTTTTAAACCAATCTTCAAAGTCGGCATCTTTTATACCTATTTTTTTGGCAAAAAGCCTTGCCAATTCTTTGCTTTCTGCCAATTCTATGATATTGTCTCTAATGTATTTCCGTTTTGCTACAATATCTTTGACCAATTCACCCACATTCGCAAGTGTTTTTTTGCTAAACTTCTCGCCTACATCTTTAATACCTGTAATTAGACTTCCACCTACAAGCATTTTTATAACTGTTACACCATCTTTTCCTGCTTCGTATGCTTGAATATACTGTTTTGGACTATTATATTTTTTCCATTTTTCTTTTACGGCATCATTTGCTAAAACTTTAATTTTTTCTGGAGTAATGTTTTTAACGCCATTCCATATCCCCGCTCTCATTTCATCTTTAGTAGCTATATCATATCCTAGCTTCACCAATTGCGGATAATCGCTGACCATTTCTATACCTCCATCAGCTACGCCAGTAAATAAGGCTGGCA
This sequence comes from Chitinophagales bacterium, assembly GCA_044368545.1. Classification (GTDB taxonomy): domain Bacteria; phylum Bacteroidota; class Bacteroidia; order Chitinophagales; family JADJOU01; genus CHPMRC01. The sequence goes on from JBIPPG010000008.1 coordinate 18,177, forward strand.
TTCTGATATTGCTAGTTTTACTGCCTTGGTCTTCATCCCAGTAACTTTTGGGGAGCGTAGCATTTTCCCATACATTAGAACCTAGGTCGCAGATTTCCTTGAACCATTCTTCGCCGTTCATTGATTTTACATAAAAATCATTATCAGCCACTGATTTTGTTTTTTTATCATTCCAGCCTCCTAGTTGCTTGAGTTTTTCTTCGACGAGTTTTTCTATACTATCTTTAAATTCGGTTTCACTTGAAGTTATTTTGCTATTTTTCTTGCATAATAGTGTGATGGTTACATTCCATTTTTGAGCAGTTTTATTATATTTTGCTATGGCTTTGAATTTGCCTTTTACTTCTATTGTTTTATCTTTAAAGTTTTCTTCTTCTTTTTTGGCATTGGCTTTTTCTTTGGCTATTGCATCGTTGCTCATTACCTTATATACTTCGCCATTTATCTTA